>NZ_JBSFPS010000078.1:0-35649 GCF_053588315.1 Streptosporangium sp. NPDC003464
GCCCCTGGTTGTGACGGATCTGGTTGTGGTGATCAATCCGTCTACCAGGGGTTTCTTGCTTCGTAAGGCGAACGCCAGCTCGCGATCATGCTGTGACCGGCACCTTGCCGCCAGGGGATGAAAAGCCTCCTTGGGGCCGGGGACATGTTCGGCAGGAGGACGCCCAAGTGGACGGCGCCTACTCGCAGAAGGCATGCGAGTGGTCCTCGCCGGCGTCGTGGCAGGTCGCCTCAGGGGTGCGGGCCAGGTTGGCAGGGTCGAGACGCCATTTCAGATGAGTGCGTTCGATGACGATCGCGCCCGGATCTCACCGTCGGCCGGCCGCTGGAAGTGCGGGCGGGTGTCCACCGGCCGAGCGCCGCGAGCGGCCGCGACGGCGGCTTCGGCGGGAGGCAACCGGCGCAACTCGGCGCGCGCAGCGGCAAGCGGGCTGTCGACAGTCAGGGGCCCGATGTTCTCCTCCGGCTCACCCGTCGAAGAACTCCGCCGGCACCGGTCGACGGGTGTTACTTCTCGGCCGTGCCGGGTCTCCCGCTGATGGACTCCTGATAGATGTCCGCGTAGGTGCGCGAGTCCTTCATCAGGTCGTCGCAGAAGGCGGCGACGTCATTGCCGATGAGTTCCAGGACTCCCTTGCCGGCCGCGGCGCCCTCCTCGAAGAAATCGAGGATCCCTGAGAGCAGGGACCCGTCAAGCAGGTCGATCGGTCCAACCTTGAAGATGTATTTCTGAATCTCCTTGTAGACGATCTGATAGTCCGGCGGGAGCGCCTTGATCCGCGCCATGTGCGCCCGCCACTGCTTCTTGCCTTCGATGATGTCCTGGATGCCCACGTCAGCCTCCTAGCCTGCCCAATTTCTTTGCGACGTTTCTGTTCAACTGCTCGCGCCACCGGTCGCGATGGTTCCGAGCTCCTTCTCCGCCGGCCAGCGCCGCGCAGAAGCCCTCGATGTCGTCACCCAGCACCTCGTGAATGCTCTGCCCATCGGACGCTGTCTCTTCGAGCAGCCCCAGAGCATTGTCGAGAATCGGCATCAGGTTTCGACCTGTGAAGTCCGCGTAGGGAGAAAGACGGCCCTTGATCTCTTCCCACGCCGCCCGGTAGTCGGCCGGCAATTCCTTGGCCCGGGCTTCGAACGCCTTCCATTCCCTGGTGAGATCGCTGCCTGTCATGGTCTCCCAGAAGTTCATCTCCCGCCCTCCTTGAGCTTGTCGATCCGTGATGTGATGTACTCCCATTTGGCCCAGAACCTTGCGAGTTCTTCGCGCCCCGCATCGTTGAGCACATAGAACTTGCGCGGCGGGCCCAGCCCGGACGGTCGTTTCGTCGCCTGGACGAGCCCGTTCTTCTCCAGCCGCAGCAGGATGGTGTAAACCGTCCCCTCGACGACGTCGGCGAAGCCGAGTCCGTTCAGCCGACGCGTGATGGCGTACCCGTAGGTCTCCTCGCTGCCGATGATTTCAAGCACGCAGCCCTCAAGCGTGCCCTTCAGCATCTCCGTCAGGTCGTCCATCGTGGGTCCTCTTCGGTCTCTTGGTACTTTGTAGTACCGAGTACTGCTACACGGTACCACGGAGTAGTGAACCAGTGCCCAGCGAGCGGCGAGCGGCGAGCACCAGATCACGGAAGCGATTCGATCATCGGCCCGCGACCGGCTGCCCGACGGGACGCGGCGCACCCTGCAACATGTCACGCTCAGCCCCGGTCGGATCGGCGACATCGCCCGCCCCGGCCCTCGTCCTCGGCGGAATCCGGAAGTGATCTGTTCCGTCTCAACGGAACTGCTCCAGGGTCAGAGCTGTGACCTGCGGCGACGAGACCGCAAGAATCGCGTGAGACGCTCGGGGAGCATCGTCGAGGATGGTCCCCATGACCCATGTGATCGAAGCTCCCCGTGCCGACGACGCCGCGTCTCTGGGCCCGCTGCAGTTGAGGGCCTGGCTGCAGACGTATCCCCGCGAGGACGCGGGGATCGATGAGAACTGGATCCGTGAGCACCGTGGCTCTTCTGCCACAGAGGAGGGAATCGCCCGGTGGCGGGAGTTCATCGAGGCGGCGAGACGGCAGCCGGATCTGCTGTTCTGCCGTGTCGTCCGCTCCGGGACGGAGATCGTAGGTTTCCTCTGCGGCCGCCGGGACGAGGTGGTCACTCTCGGGCCGATGTATCTGCTGGAGGAGGCCCAGGGCCGAGGCATCGGAGGTCGGCTGATGGGTGAGTTCCTCACCTGGGCGGGGAACACACCTATGCGCCTGTGGGTCACCGACTACAACGAGCGCGCGATCCGCTTCTACCGACGCCATGGATTCAAGGCCACAGGCGAGCGAGAGCTCTGGCAAGGAAAACTGCCAAACGTGCGTATGGCCCGAGACGCCACCTCGAGCGACGACCTCGGCTGAGCCGGCACGGGATCAGACCGCCCGAGACGAATGATCAGCAGTATCCGCCGGATTTTCCGTGATCACTACTGGCGTGACCGGTGATCGTGACCGTTTTTCCGGGCGATGGCGACGTCCGCCTTCACCGTGCCGCTCTGGTCGATTCACGGGTGCGTGCCGCGCGCCCCTTCAGGGGCGGTCAGTTGCTCGGGCCCTGTGTCCTGGCCCGTCGGGCGTGGCCGTAGGAGGCACACGGCGGAGAGGATGCGGCCAGGTAGAACGCGCCCGCGCCGGGCAGGCCGGTGGGGTGGCCACCGGTGAGTGCCTCAGGACGCCGTGGCCGCGCGGTGGACCGTGGCGGCCAGCCGGTCGTGCTCGGGATCGGACCAGTTGGCTCAGGACAGGACCAGTTGAAGGAGAAGCGGCGGCGGGTGTAGCCGGAGGCGACGCCTCTGAGAGGGGCGGTGAAGGATTCCGAGCCGGCCGGGCCGTTGTGGCCGAACGCGTTGGCGCTCAGGCGATTTTACCGACAACAGACCTCCGCCAGGCGTGCCGGTCGTCCAGTTCCGACCGGCCGCGGGTAGGTCCGACGGCGACCACGGAAGACGGCGACCACGGAAGACGGCGACCACGGAAGACGGCGACCACGGAAAGCGGGAGGCTCCCATGCGAACGACTCTGGTCTACGGCGCCGCCGGCGCCGTGCCGGCCCACGTAGGAGGTCCTCATCCAGCCCAGACCGTGACACGACCAAGGAGATGCCTGTGATGGCCGCCTGGACCAGCGACGAACTGGCCGCGATCGGCGACGCAGAAGAACTGGACCTCGCCTCCCGGCGAGACGACGGTACGCTGCGCCGGCCCGTGACGATGTGGGCCGTCCGCGTTGGGGACGACCTCTACGTCCGTTCCATGAACGGGCGCTCCGGCGCCTGGTACCGCGGCACCCGGACCGGCCACGGAGGCCGCATCTCGGCCGGCGGTCTCCAGCGGGACGTCACCTTCGCCGACGCCGATCCCGCCGATCCCGCCGTCCACGACCAGATCGACGAGGTCTACCGCACCAAGTACCGTCGCTACGGCGCGGACATCATCGGCGGCGTCGTCAACTCCGAGGCGCGCGCAGCGACGATCAAACTCGTTCCCGAGAGGTGACCATGAAACACACCACCCTGAGAGATCTGGACGTCTCCCGCATCGGCCTGGGCACGATGGGCATGTCCTTCGGCTACACCGGCGCGGGCACCGATGACGCCGAGTCCGTCCGCACCATCCGTCGCGCGCTGGAGTTGGGCGTCACCTTCCTCGACACCGCCGAGATCTACGGGCCGTACGCCAACGAGGAACTTGTCGGCCGGGCTCTGAAGGGCCACCGGGACCAGGTCGTGCTGGCGACCAAGTTCGGCATGATCTCGCACGCGCACGGCGGCCCCGGACACCTCGACAGCAGTCCGGCCAACATCCGCACCGCCGTCGAAGGGTCGCTCAAGCGCCTCGGCACCGACCGCATCGACCTGTACTACCAGCACCGCGTCGACCCGAACGTCCCCATCGAGGACACCGTCGGCGCCCTGGCCGAACTGGTCGAACAGGGTAAGGTCCGCCACATCGGCCTGTCGGAGGCCGGACCGGACACGATCCGCCGCGCCCACGCCGTCCACCCGGTCACCGCCGTGCAGTCGGAGTACTCCCTGTGGACCCGGGACGTGGAGGAGCGGGTGCTGCCGGTGCTGCGCGAGCTGGGTATCGGGTTCGTGCCGTACTCGCCGCTGGGCCACGGCTTCCTCACCGGCGCGATCCGCTCTCCCGAGCAGTTCGACGACACCGACTGGCGCAAGACCAACCCGCGCTTCACCGGGGAGAACTTCCGGCGCAACCTGCGCCTCGCCGACGAGGTCCAGGCCGTCGCCACCGAGGTGGGCGCCACGCCGGCGCAGGTGGCCCTGGCCTGGCTGCTGGCGAAGGGCGAGCACATCGTCCCGATCCCCGGCACCAAGCGGGTCGCGCGTGTCGAGGAGAACATCGCCGCCGACGGCATCGAGCTGACCGCCGAGCGGATCGGCAAGCTCGACAACCTCCCCCCGGCCGCCGGCGAGCACCACAACGAGGAGCAGATGCAGATGATCGAGCGCTGAAACCGCGGCTCCCGCGGTTGAAAAGCTCAACCGTGACCGGATCCAGCCCGCTCATCACACTCGACAGCCCGCTCATCACGCTCGACAACGGAGTGCGGGCGCCTGCCCCCGGGCTCGGCGTCCGCCGGACGACCAACCGTGGATCAGCTACTGAGGAGACCGAACATGGAAGTCCTGCCGAAACGCCCCACCGGCAAGGGCCCGGCCGAATGGTTCACCGGCGACGTCTGGTTCGACGTCATCCACGCCGGCACCGAGCCGTCGCGGATGCGGGTCAACGTCGTGCGCTTCGCCCCCTGCTCGCGCACCGCCTGGCACCGGCACGCCGTCGGGCAGACCCTGCACGTCACCGAGGGCATCGGCCTGGTGCAGTCCCGCGGCGGCGAGGTCGTCGTGATGCGGCCCGGCGACACCGTCCGCACCCCGCCCGGGGAGTGGCACTGGCACGGCGCGGCCCCCGACCACTTCATGGCCCACCTGGCCATGTGGGAGGGCACCGGCGAGGCGGACGTACCCGAGACCGAGTGGGGCGCGCTCGTCACCGACGAGGAGTACCACGCCCATCCCGCCGTCGGCTGACATCGCGGGGGAGCACGGCACCGGCGCGACGGCGGACCCGGCCGGCTCCCCGAAGCTGGACGAACGCGTTGTCGACGCACCGTTATAGATAGATGACCTACATGTAGCTTGCCTACGTATACACTCGGCGCCATGGGTCGACACGCGCGAAACCTTCTGGTCTGCCTGCACGTGGTGACGTCGGTGGGCTGGATGAGCCAGGCGCTCGCACTGTTCGCTCTGCTGGTCCACGGCATGACCGCCGGCGACCCCCGCGCCTATGGGATGGCCGAAGTGCTTGACGCCGAGGTGCTGGTGCACCTGGCCAACGCATCGGCCTTCACCGGACTCATGCTGGCGCCGCTGACCCGGTGGGGCTACTTCCAGTACTGGTGGGTGCTGGTCAAGTTCGCCATCACCATGATCCAGATCTGTGTCGCGATCTTCCTGCTCAGTCCTCGGCTCACCGCGCTGGCCGACGGCGGGCAGGCCGACTCCGCGGCGCTTGCGGCCGGTACGGTCCTGATGGCCTCGGCCATCGCCTTTCAGTGCTGGCTCTCGGTGGCCAAACCCTGGAGGCGCACCCCCTGGACCGGCACGCCGCCGAAACCGCCGGCGCCACCTGGCCTGCTGGTCTCCTTCATCATCGCCGTGCCCCTGCTCGACTACCTGCTCGCCTCCCGTCTCGGCCATCCCGCGCCGCTGCTGACCGTGCTGACCGCGATCGCGTATCCGATCTGGCGCAGGCGCCGCCTCGCCCGCCCGGGCCGCATCCAGGCGTCACGATGATCGCCGGTGCGCCGGCCGGTCCATGGGCCGGCGCCGGCTGAGGCCGAGCGCCGCCCGGGCGGCTGTCCGCCATGACCGCTGAGCCCGCCGGAGGCGGCTGTCGGGGTCGCCGGTCGGCCGGCGTGCCGACGGGGGAGTGCCCCGTTGCTCAGGGTGTCTCGCCGGTGGTCGCGGTCTCGCGCATGCGTCCGGTCAGCACGGAGTCGAGCAGGCCGGGGAACAGCGCGTCGAGATCGTCGCGGCGCAACCGCACCAGCCTGGACCGGCCCTGCACGGTGGTCCATGTCACGCCCGCCTCGCGTAGCACCCGGTAGTGGTGCGACAGCGTCGTCTGGTGAACGTCGATCTGGTCGCCGAGCGCGGTGCAGCTGTCCTGCCCCATCCGGTCGAGCCGCTGGACGAGCTCCAGCCGTACTGGATCCGCCAGCGCCCGCAGCACCTCCGTCAGCCGGATCGCCTCGGTCGCCGGTTGTGCCACCTCACGCATCGCCGCATCCCGTCTTCCGTGTGCTCGCATCCTATCCAAACTATGGATACATGGACAATCATCCATATGTTTCCTAGACTGCCGCTCGATCTACTGCCGAGTGCTCCTGTGGAAAGGCGGTTACCGCCGTGTTGAGACGGCTCCTTCCCCTCGCCCTGGCCACCTTCGCCGTCGGAACCGACGGCTATGTGATCGCGGGCCTGCTCTCCTCCATCGCCGCCGACCTTGAGGTCTCCATGCCCGCCGCCGGCCAGCTGGTGACGGTGTTCGCCCTGGTCCTCGCGGTGTCGGCACCCGTCATGGGGGCGATCACCAGCGGACTCGACCGGCGTTCCGCGCTGCTGATCGCGTTGGGCGTGTTCGTGGTCGGCAACGTCATCACCGCCCTGAGCACCGGCTACGGGGCGGTGATGACCGCCCGCGTCGTCACCGCGATCGGCGCCGGCATCATCACCTCCGTCGCCTCCAGCACCGCGGCGGCCGTCGCGCCCGCCGAACGCCGCGGCACAGCGCTGGCCTTCGTCCTGGGCGGCCTGACCCTGGCGACCGCGCTGGGCCTTCCCCTCGGCACACTGATCGGCCGGACCGACTGGCACCTCACCCTGTGGGTCGTCGCCGGGATCGGTCTCATCGCGGCCGCCGGGATCGCCGCCGCCCTGCCGAAGGTGACGCTCCCCGCCGCCTCGCTGACCGACCGGTTGCGTCCGCTCAAGCAGGGCCGCGTCCTGGGTCTTCTGGCCGTCACGGCCCTGGTCTTCCTCGGTGCCTACATCGTCTACACCTACATCGGCCCGGCCCTGCGGGGCGCGACCGGCGGCTCCGAGTCACTGCTCACCGTCATCCTGCTGGCCTGGGGAGCCGGCACCCTGGCCGGCAACATCGCCGCCGGACGGCTGGTCGACCGGCACAGCCCCACCCGCGTCGTCACCGTGGCCCTCGTCGTCGCGACCCTCGCCCTGGCCGTCGCCCCGACGGCGACCGGCGCCCTCGCGCCCGCCCTGGCGTGGGCCGGGATCTGGGGCGTGACCATCGGCGTCATCGTGGTCCCGCAGCAACACCGGCTCATCGCCCTCAGCCCCGCCGCCGCGCCCGTCCTGCTCGGTCTCAACTCCTCGGCCATCCACGTCGGAGTCGCCCTCGGCGGCGGTCTTGGCGGGCTGGCGCAGGAGTCGTTCGCCATCGCTCCCGCCGACCTGGGGCTGCCTGCCGCGGGCGTCACCGCACTGGCCCTGCTCTGCCACCTGGCCGCCGCGCGCCGCCACGCCGGCCGCACGCCCGCGGAGTCCGCGCCGGCCCCGGCCCCTTCGAGGCGGGCCAGGGCGTGACAGCTTCCGCACCACCATCGGGGTCTCCGGTTGGAGGATTATCCGGCTTGGGGGGACACGCCTGGATGGTCCCATGCTTGGACTCGCTCACTCTCGGTAGTCAGATGGAGCGTGTAGTGACCGGAGAGGGCGGTCCGCAACAGGCGGCATGCCCCTGCTCAAAGGAGTACCGCGATGACCCGCACCACGATCGCCGCCGCACTGATCGGCGTCGGCGCCATCCTGGCCATGCCCGCAGCCGCCGGCTCGGCCCACGCAGCAGCGACCCCGTCCGACCCCATCAGCGATCTGTTCGGTGGCGGCTACTACGGTGGTGGCGGCGGCTACTACGAAAGCTCCGGCAGCGGGATCGGCCACGGCGTTGGGGTGGGTGGCCTCATCGGCATCGGCGGCATCGGGCTCGACATCCTCTAGGGGACCGGTAGCGGTGGGGCGGCCGTTGACGGCAGGTGGGACACGGACCTGTCCGGGTGACCACCGGCGCCTGCGGCCCTTCGAGGGTCGTCCAGGGCGTCAGGCCGCCCCGGCTGCTTCCGGGCTCAGGCGCGGCTCGGCGCGGAACAGCCGCGCCGCGGCCACCACGCCGGCTCCGGCGCGCCTCGACGGTCCGTCGTCGTGGGCCGGGCCGCGGACATGGAGCCGCCGCTGCGGGGTCACGGACCTACCGGCCTGAGGAAGCCTTCGAGGACCACCAGGCCCTTGCCGTACTTGGCGTCGACCTCGCGCTGGAGCTCCGGGGTGACGACCCAGACCCCGACCTTGACGTAGCCCGCCCGTCCGTCCGCCCAGACGGAGGTCGCGCCCTTGATCTCCTCCTGCGCCCTCTCCTGGAGTGCCCGCAGCTCCGCCGTGGTGCGCTGGGCCCGGCTCAGGCACAGCGCACCGCCCCAGACCTCGCGGATCGCGGGCTCGTGGACGGCCGGGTCGCCGGTGAAGCGCAGGTTCAGCACCAGCCGCCCCGCGTCGTTGGCGTGCCGCTCCACCGATCGAGGGTCGTCGGGGTCGAAACCGTCGATCTCCTCGAGGTAGCCCTGGTCCAGCCAGCTGCCGGCGTATCCGGGGAGCTGCTCGGCCCTGGCGATCGCGGCCGCCATCGCCTCCTGGGTGGCCTTCGCCGGGTCGACCGGGCGCCAGCCGCCCGCGGGCTTCGGGCACGGTGTGCTGAAGTCGGGCTTGTCGCCTGGGACATCGTGGCGCCTGGCGGGGCGCGGGGGCTCGGTGAGCGTGAGCCTTCCGCCGTCCCAGGTGCCGACCACGTGGTATTCGCCCCAGCGCACGCCGTTCCGGGCGGAGTGCTCGACCGCGTTCCAGTCCCACCCGACGATGTCGGGCCCGCCGCACTGGGGCGGCAGGGAGGTGGCGACGGCGGCGCAGAGCTGGGGACCGTGCTCCGCGTTGGCGAGTACGGTCCCGTCGGCCTGGTACCGCGTCGGGGCAGCCGAGGGAGTCGAGGGAGCGGTCGCCGCGGACTCGGTCCCGCAGGCGGCGAGCGTCACGAGCACGGCCACCAGCCAGATTCCTCTCATGTCCCTGAGACGGGTGGAGGCGCTCAGGGGTTCACGGTGTCCCTGTCGTTCCGACAGCAAGGCGGCCGCCGGCAGCAGGGGACGGCACAACTGTGCTCCAAACGATTTCCAAGTGAGGCGGATCACTCTGAGGGCATGACGAACTTATGGCGCCGAACCGCCGCCGTTACAGGGCTCCTGCTGGTGCTGCCGCTGATGCAGGCGGCCCCCGCCAGCGCCCACCGCAGCTCCGGTGAACTGCTCATCCGCCTCATCAGCCTGTATGCCGCCGACATCTCCGAATCCGGCCACGACGAGCTCTACATGCTCCGCAGCGGCAACGGCCTGGTCTGGCCCAGCCAGTATCCGGGTATCAGCACCGCGCAGAACGACTGCATCGTCTTCGACTCCAGCAGGGCCGCCTGCCCGCCCGGCAGCAACGTCCGGGCGGCGGGGGACCAGAACATCAACTGGGCCAATCTCACCGCCGCCCCGAACGAGCAACTCACCCTCGAGCTGCAGGAGGAGGACCTGGTCGGCGACGACAAGCTGGGCTCGGTCCGCATCACCGCCGTCGCGGGCAGGAGCTGGGAGCTGACCTGGGCCAAGTCCGGCGACTTCGAGTATCGCTTCGCCTACAGCGTCACCACGAACCCCTGGCCGTGACCGTCCGCTGACCACTTCCCGGGACAGGCGAGCCAAGCGTCAAGGGGGTACGGCGCGGGTCGGCCGCCGGCACGGCCGCTGACCTGCGCACTACGTCTTTGACGCTCACTCGGGCCGCCCCGCCTGCCTGTCGCTACGGCCCGCTCGCGCTCCTTGATCGCCCGGATGTTCCCCGCGGCCGGGCACGAGGCATAGTAGCCCGGGACGAATGTTGCGATGTGGTCAGAAAGTGATTAAAGATGCTGAATAGGCTGGGGATCAGCGAGCAGGAGGAGGCCGTCTACGTCGAGCTCCTGCGACGTCACCGGGTGACGGCCTCCGACATGGCCGAGGCGCTGGACCTGCCGGTGACGGCCGTGACAGCCGCTGTGGCCCGACTTGCCGCGCTCGGCCTGGCCACCCGCGACAACAGCGGGTTGTACGTGGTCGTACCGCCCGACGTCGGGCTCGGCACGCTGATCGCGCAGCGGCAGGCCGCACTGCAACAGGTTCAGGGCAGGTTGGCGGAGCTGGTGGAGGTCTACCGGACCGGGGCCGCCTCGCCCGCGGGTGAGATAGAGGCGCTCACCACGCCGGAGCAGCTCGCCACCTGGCTCGACAACATGGAGCGCGGCGCCAAACGGGAGGTGCTGGCCTTCTTCCGGCCCCCGTATGTGCTCGACGTCAACCTCGACGACTCCACCAACGCGCTGCCCACCTACCGTTACGTGTACGAACGCGCCGCCCTCGACGATCCGCGAGCGCCCGCCGAGATCGGCAGATTCCTCAAGAACGGGTACGAGATCAGGATCGCCGCCGAGCTGCCCAGCAAAATGATCATCGTGGACCGGGAGGCGGTGCTGCTGCCGATGCTGCCCGACCAGACAAGCGTCCATCCGGGTTTCCTCCTGGCACGGGGTCAGTCGCTGGTCCACCTGCTGGTGGCGCTCTTCGAGCGGGTCTGGCAGGCGGCGACGCCGTTGCGGCTCACCGCCACGAGCGTGACCGAGGGGGTTCCCGCATGGGACGACGTCGACGTGGCACTGCTGACATACCTGCTGTCCGGCATGCCGGACAAGACGGTGGCCAGCCGGCTCGGCACCAGCGAACGCACCGTGCAACGCAGGATCCGGCGGCTGATGAAGCTGGCCGGAACAGACAGCCGCATGCAGCTCGCCTGGTACGCCGCCCGGTCCGGCATGATCCCCTCGTGAGGTGATCCGGACGGCACCGGGGCGCCCCGTCCGCCGAGCGGATGGAGGCGCCCCGGCCCGTCGGGCTACCGCCGCAGTCGGTAGGCGCGGGTCACGGTCTGCAGGACGGTGTTGCCGTCGGCGTCGGTGGCCTGCGCTCGCAGCGAGACGGATCCGCCGGCCTTGGCGGACGCGGGGTTCCTGATCGTGCCGGCGAAGGCCGCGTCACCGGCGGCGGCGAGCCTCACCTCCTGCCAGGTGGCGCCGTCGTCGTAGGAGGCCCACAGCTTCGCCTCGGTGATCCGCGGGCCGGCCATGCCCTTCGGGTACCGCAGGCCGATCCCGACCTTGGTCGCGGACTTCACCGCGGCGCTGTTGGCCTGGTCGACATCGAGGTCGTAGTCGACCGACAGCACCGGCAGCGGTGTCCCGGCGTCGGCCTTCTCGGAGCGGAACGTCCAGTCGGTGTTCACCTTGGTGGAGGTGGTCCACCACGGCTGGTCCCGCTGCGCGTCGACCACCACGCGGTAGGTGGCGCGCTCCGGAACCACGGGGAAGGCGACGGCCGCCGACGGCGCGGTGCCGAGCAGCTCACCGTTCCGGTACACGGTGGCCTTCTCCTTGTCGGTGAAGGCGCGGTTGACGAACATCTGGTCGGGCGTCGTGTCGATCAACCCGCCCCCGAACACTATGGCGACGTCGCCGTTGCGGACGGCCGACCCGACCATCCCGCTCGGCAGCGCCGTACGGACCACGGCCTTGTTCCAGTCGCGGGACACCCGCTGACCGGCCTTGAGCACCGCCGGCGCGGTCTGCTGCCAGGCGCCGCCGGCCTCCCACACGGTGCCGACCTGCATCATCTCCCATGTCCGCACGTCGGGCGTGACGAACTCGGTAAGGGGCCGCGGGGCGATCATCCGGTCGAACACCACGTACGCCATGCTCTGCATCGGTGAGACGATCGCTCGGGCGTACCCGGCCTCCGTGCCGGGCGACGAGGCGTGGAACGTCGACTGGACCGTGGCGAGCTCGCTCGCGCGCACCCGGTACCGCTGGTCGGCGGGGATGCCGCCCTGCCGGTACTTGATCAGCTGGTAGGAGTACGGGCTCACCGCCGTGCCCGTGAGCACGATCTTGGCTCTGCCCCGGGCCGACAGCTCCGCGAGCCGGGCGCCCTGAGCGCCCGAGAGCGTCATGGCCGGGATCTTGGTCTCCGTCGTGGCCCAGTTGTCGGCGCCCCAGTTTTCGGGCTTGTCGTTGTAGATGATGACGGCGCGCGCCCCGGCCGCCGCGGCGGCGTCGATCTGCTGCTGCGGCGTGACGGCGGCGCTGCGCTTCACCAGGGCGAGCCTGCCCCGGACGTCCTGCCCGGCGTCCGCCACCCGCAGGACCTGGGTGCCGTCGATGCGCGCGGAACCGGCCCTGCCCCGGAAGTACGCCGGCTCGATCGACCCTCCACCGTGGCCGACGAGCTGCGCCTGCAGCTCCGGCGCGCTGAGCGACCACACGACGCGCGACTCGAAGTGGCTGCTCGTGACCTGCGACGGGACGGAGTAGACCTTCGTCTCGCCGTTCATCCACTGCTCGACGCCGTAGACGTTCGAGTTGGTCGTGTCCCGCATGGCCAGACCCAGCCGGATCCGGTCCGTCTGGTTCGGCTTCGGGGTGTCCATGGTGACCGGGCCGGCCTTGCTGCCGTCGAACGTGATGGTCCGGTCGGAGTCGATGAGCGTGCCGGGCTCGCCACCGTAGGTGTACTCCCAGATGCGGTTCCCGTCGGCGCTGTAGTGGAAGATCTCCGACATGAAGGCGTGCTCGCCGCGGGGCAGCCGCGCCACCACGGTGCCGTCCTCCCCGGGCAGGTGCATCTCCGGCAGACCGAGCTTCCCCAGACTGAAGTCATGAACGACGGCGATGCCGGTCGTCGGCTTGCCGTCCCGGTCGAGCACCTTGAGGGTGACGTCGAAGCGCTCCACGTCCCTGACGAAGCCGACCGCCGTCGTCACGACCGTCTGGCCGTCGGCCGTGGTGGCGGTGACGTGCGCACCGTGCGCCCCCGCCGCCGTGGCGGCGGTGTCAACGGTGACGCTCGCCGCGGCGGTGCCGTGGGCCGGCACGGTCACCGTTTCGGCGCCGAGGCTCAGCGCCCCGGCCGGCAGGTTCTCGCCCGCGCCCTTGGCCGACAGCGTGAGGGTGACAGGCTGGTCGCTGTCGTTGACGTAGTCGATCTGCTTGGTGACCGGACCGCTGCCGGAGTCCCAGTCCGAGAGGCCGAAGTCGATCACGCCCGGCCCGGAGACCGGCTGCCGGACGGCGCGGCTCACGTCGACGCGGCCGGCGCCCTGGGAGTGCACCGGCGTGTCGGCCGTGGTCTTCGCCGTGCTGATGAGCTGGCTCTTCAGCCGCGCGGCGGTCCAGTCCGGGTGCTCCTGGGCGAGGATCGCGGCGGCGCCGGCCACATGCGGTGTGGCCATGGAGGTGCCGCTCGCGGTGGTGTAGGTGTCGCCTACCGGCGTGCCCATCGAGGTGCCGGCCGCCCGGGCGGCCACGATCTTGAAGCCGGGGGCGGTGATCTCCGGCTTGAGGGCGCCGTTGCCCCCGCGCGGGCCGCGGCTGGAGAAGTCGGTGACCGCGTCGGTGGAGTCGACCGCGCCGACGGTCAGGGCCGCGTCGGCGGCGCCCGGTGAGCCCACCGTGGTCGCCCCCGGTCCGCTGTTGCCCGCGGCGATGGTGAACAGCACGCCGGTCTCGGCGGTCAGCTGGTTGACCGCCATCGCCATCGGATCGGTGCCGTCGGCGCCCTCCTGGCCGCCGAGGCTCATCGAGACGACCTTCGCGCCCGAGTGGGCGGCCCAGCTCATCCCGTCGAGGATCCACGACTCCATGCCGCCGCCCTCGTCGGCGAGCACCTTGCCCACCAGGAGCTTGGCGCCGGGCGCCACGCCCTTGTACTTGCCGCCGGACGCCGCGCCGGAGCCGGCGATCGTGGAGGCGACATGTGTGCCGTGGCCGTGGCCGTCCTGCACCGTCTCGTCCGGGACGAAGCTACGGCTGTCGGCGATCCTGTCGGCGAGGTCGGGATGGGCCGGGTCCACGCCGGTGTCCAGCACCGCGACCTTGACGCCGGTGCCGTCGTACCCGGCGGCCCAGGCCTCGGGGGCGCCGATCTGCGGCACGCTCTTGTCGAGCAGCGCCTTCACCTTGCCGTCCAGCCAGAGTCGCTGGATGCCGCCCGAGAGCCGCGTCTTGGGGGTACCGGCCTTGGCGGTGTCGTCGTCGACGGCCTCCCAGAACCTGTCACCCTGCTTCTTGTCCGCGGTGACGGCCGCTCCGCGGACGCCGGGCAGGCTCCGCGTGACCCGGCCACCGTCGGGCGCGCTCGGCTCACCGGCCTTCTTGGCGGCCTTCTCCGGATACTGCACGATCATCGGGATCGACTCGCTGTACGCGTCGTCGTAGCCCTGGGCGATCAGCTGGGTGACGTTGAACAGCCGCTTGTCCACCTGGCCGGAGCCGACGAGCGACTCGGCCTCCTTCGGCATCACGTACACGTCGGTGCCGACCGTGAAGGTGCGGAGGTCTCCGGCCGAGCGGTTGTGCGGGGTCACGTTGACCGAGACGGTCTTGCCCGCCTGGCTGGTCACGGTGACCTGGTCACCGGTGATGAGGGTGACCCGCGCGGTGGTGGCCGACGCCGCCGGTACGGCGCTGACCTTGGCGACAGGGGCCGGCGAATCGCCGTGGGCGATTCCGGTGCCGGCCGCGACAAGCGGGACGACGAGGGAGGCACCGAGTAGTGCCGCTCTACCTCTGATTGGCATTGAGGAGCTCTCTTCCTGCCGGCAGGGGGGTCGGCACCGGCAGGAAAAAGCTTCGTCAAGGAGAGACCGGCGCCGCTACGACTGCGCCTGGCGGACAGTGGACATGTCAGGTCGCCGCCACCTTCCGGTCTGCGGCCCGTGATCCACGGGCGCTCGACGCGCGTCCACGCGCTGATACGACGGTGGCCCGGCGCTGATCGTGCAGCCGCAGAGCGGCCTTGGTCGCACGGACGCTCACATGATGTCCCGCCGCAACGGCGCCACGACGGCGACGGCGACCGCGACCAGGGCGTAGCAGATCAGTACGGCGCCGCCCGCCGGTGCGGACAGCAGCTGGGCCGCGGAGGAGCCGGTCTGGTCGGCGACGGCGTCCGCCAGGTAGGTGAAGCCGGTCAGCGCGGCGGTGGCACCGCCCGGGAGGTAGGGGTAGAGCACCTTGATCCCGGGGATGACCATCAGCACGGTCTCGATCATGTAGAAGTAGGCGCCGACCACGACGAGGGCGGCCACCTGGTTGCGGAGGAGGGCGCCCACGGCGACCCCCAGCAGGGTGTAGACCGCCATGGTGAGGGCGATACGGCCCAGCAGGACCGCGACCGTGACGGCCGGGAGGCCGAGCGCGATGCCCTTGAGCGCGGCCGCGCCGAAGAGGGCGCCGCCTGCCACGGCCGCGGCGAGCGCGCCGTAGGCGAGCCCGGCCCCGGTGTGGACCACCAGCTTGGCCGCGAGCCAGGTCCAGCGCCTGGGGGCGTACAGCGTCGTGGTGGTGATGGTCCGGTGCCGGTACTCCGAGGACACCGCGACGGTGCCGAGCAGGGCGGGGGCGAAGACGGTGAACCCGAGCAGGCCCAGCAGCATGTGGGTGCCCTGGGCGGTGTCCAGCCCGGGCATCGGAGGGGTGAAGTTCTCCGGGCCGACGAGCGCGAGCAGGCCGACGAGGCTTCCGCTGCCCAGAGCGGCGAGTATTCCCCACAGCCAGAGCCTGGTGCTGGTCAGACGTGTCCATTCCGCTGCCAGGAGCGCGGTCATCGGGAACCTCCGGTGAGGTGCAGGAAGGTCTGTTCGAGGGTGGGGCGTTCAGGGGTGATCTCGTGCAGGACGATGCCGTGGGCGGCGGCCGCGGCGGCGACCTCGGCGGTGCTCAGACCGAGGACGCGCAGGAGGTCCGGCCGCGGCCGCTCCACCCGGATCCCGTTCTCCGCCAGCCTGGCTGCGAACAGGTCCGCTCGCGGGGAGCGGACCAGCACGGCCGCCGTGCCGTACAGCTCGGTGACGGGCCCGGTGGCGACCAGGCGCCCGTCGCGGATCACCACGACGTGGTCGGCCATGTGCTCGATCTCGCCGAGGACATGGCTGGAGACGAGGATGGTGCGGCCGTCGGCGGCCAGGTCGCGGACGAAGCGGCGCAGCCAGGCGATGCCTTCGGGGTCCAGGCCGTTGCTCGGTTCGTCCAGCAGCAGCACCTGGGGATCGCCGAGCAGCGCGGTGGCCAGGCTGAGGCGTTGCCGCATGCCGGTGGACAGGGCGCGCGTCTGGCGGTCGGCGAAGGCCGACACCCCGGTCAGGTCGGCGACCTGCCTCACCCGGCCTGCGCCGTACCGGCCCATGCGGGCGTAGACCCGCAGGTGGTCGCGGGCGGTGTGGGCGGGGTGGAAGCCCGCGCTGTCCAGCACCGCGCCGACGGCGTCGGACGGACGGGGCAGGTCGGCGTAGCGCCTGCCGCCGAACGTGGTGGTGCCGGAGTCCGCCGCGACCAGGCCCAGCATCATCCGCATGGTGGTGGACTTGCCGGCGCCGTTCGGCCCCAGGAATCCGGTCACGACGCCCGCTCCGACCTCGAAACTGAGGTCGGTGACGGCACTCACCGACCCGAACGCCTTGGTCAGGCCACGGGCCTCGATGTTCACGCCGTCACCGCCGTCAGCTGCCGCTGGAGCCGCTCGGCGTCCGGAACGCTGAGGATCAGCTCGTCGTGGCCCGACACCCGGCTCTTCAGGACGATCCGCAGACCGGAGACCTCCCGCCGGGCGGCGACCAGGCACTTGACGCCGGTCGGGGACGTCCAGGTGCCGATCTTGAGGACGCCGGAGAAGCGCAGGCCGTAGTGCCTGCCCTTGGCGGCCGCGAGCGGCCGGTCGAGCCGGTGCGCCTCGCCGACGGCCGCCACCGGCACGCTCACCGCGCCGGTCCTGCTGAACGGCCGTGTCCACGGGGCGAAGTGCACGGTCAGCGTTCCCTGGTGAATCTCTACCTGCAACATGATGTGTTCTCCAAGTGCTATCTGTTCTATTAGTTGTATATCAGATAGAGTGATGGCGTGCAGCTGACCCTTGACCTCGACAGCGAGGTCCCGATCTACCAACAGATCCGGGACCGGATCGTGGAGGCGATCGCCAGACGGCAGGCGCGGGAAGGTGACCCGCTACCCTCCACGCGGCAACTCGCCGCGGACTTCGGCGTCAACTTCCATACCGTGAACAAGGCCTATGACCTGCTGCGACAGCAGGGCGTCATCCGGATCAACCGCAAGAGTGGCGCGGTCGTGCGGCGCGATGCCGACACCGGCCCGCCCGAGGCACCCTTTATCGACGACTGGGAGGAACGCATGCGCGTGCTGCTGGCGGAAGCCACCGTTCACGGCATGGACCGGCAGGATGTGCTGCGCCGGTGCGAGGCTCTACTGATCGGTTTCGAGGAGACGGCGTGATCCCGTTGCTCGGCGCCGACCTGATCCTCGTCGTACTGGTGACGTCCTTCATGCTGGCCCTGCCGGCGGTGGCCAGGCCCGCACTGCCGTTCGGGGTGCGTGTGGGCATCGAGCGGGCGGGTGATCCCGCCGTCATCGCGGCGCGGCGGTCCTACGCCCGCCTGGTCGTCCTGGCGGCCACGGCCGTCGCGGCGGTCTCGATCCTCGTGCTGCTGGTCACCGGGTCTCCAGCCGTGATCGGCGTCACCACGACGGCGGTGCTCGTCGTGGACCTGCTGCTGTACTACCGGGCTCATCGCGGGGTCCGCGCCGCCAAGCACGCCGGTGAGTGGGCGGCCGGGCGGCGTCAGGGCGTCACCGTGGACACCACCTTCCGCACCGACCCGGTCCGCGTGCCGTGGCCGTGGGGGCTGCCCGCCCTGGCCGTTCTGCTGCTGACCGGGGGCACCGGCTGGTCACGCTACGGCGGACTGCCCGCCACGCTGCCGCTGTTTCCCGGATACGGTACGGCCTCCACGGAGCGGGTGCCCACGACCCTCGTGAGCGCCTTCCAGCCGGTGATCTACCAGATCGCCGTCGTCCTGACCGTCCTCGCCGCGGTCCTGGTCGTGCTGCGTGCCCGTCCCGACCTCGACGCGGCCAGGCCCAGGGGCTCAGCCCGCCGCTACCGCGTCTACCTGCGCGGCGTCGCGGTGATGTCGCTGCTGTCAGCGGCCTGCCTGAACCTGAGCCTGTTCCTCGCGGCGCTACCGCTGTGGGAGATCGTCGACCCCGGGATCATCTGGCAGGTGGCCGTCTACGTCCCGCTTGTCGCGGTGCTGGGCGGCTGGCTGGCCTGGGAGATCAAGGTCGGCCAGGCCGGGCACCGGCTGCCCGCCCTGCCCGGCGAGGAGCGGGAGGACTCCGGGATCGGCCAGCGCGACGACGACCGCCACTGGTTCCTCGGCGGCGCCGTCTACGTCAACCGCCAGGACCCGGCCCTCCTCGTGCACGCCCGCCTCGGCTCCGCCTCGTGGACGCTCAACCTCGGCCACCCGGTCGCCTGGCTCCTGATCGGCGTCCTCGCCGCCGTCCTGATCGTGTTCGGCGTGCTGGCGTCGGCGGGCGTCGTGGATCTGCCCCAGAAGCACAACGTCTTCTGAGCGTTCACCGGCGACGCGTCGGGCTCGACCCCGTACTCGGACACGGTCGCGCCCGGACGGCGTGCCCCCCGGGGTCCTCCCGGCGGGCACGGGGCCGGACCGGCGGCAGGGGAGAGGCGGACGGATCGCGCCGGCGTGACGCGCGCGTCAGCCGTCCGGCGCGCGGCCGACGCCCTCATCCGATCGTCGCCGTCCCGATCACGCGGGGAGAGCTGGGCCCGGGGCGGCCGCCGATGAGGAAATCGAAATGCCGGGTCCGGTCGATGGCGAATCCCGCGTCGGTGATGGCCCGCTCGGTGTCGCGGGCGAGGTGGCAGCCCGCCCCCTGCAGCGGCCAGACCAGGTCCAGGGCGCGCTGCATCCGCGCGAGATCCGGACGCGGTGAGCGGATGTGCTCGTAGAAGTACAGGTGACCGCCGGGGCGCAGCACGCGGGCCGCTTCGGCCAGGCAGCGGGGGACGTCGCGGACCGAGCACAGCACCTGGGAGGCCACGACGGCATCGACCGAGTGGTCGGGCAGCGGCAGGTGCTCGGCGTGGCCCGGGTGGACCCGTACGGGTACGGGGGCACGGGCGGCGGCGCGTTCGGCCAGCAGGCGCAGCCGCGGCTCGGGTTCGATGGCGATGACCTGCCGCACGGCGGGTGGGTAGTGGCGGAAGTTGGCGCCGTGCCCGGCTCCGATCTCCAGGACGCGGCCGCCGGCCCCGGCGAGCAGTTCCCGGCGGTGTGCGAGCGCTCCGTGGGCGTCCTCGTAATCGCTGACGCGCGGGTAGCGGCGCGCGAACAGCGGATGGCGGACCGTCATCCTGATGAACATCCTTCCGAACTGTCGGCCGGCCCGGGCGGGGCCGCCGACCTCCCCTGAACGGCGTCCATGAACGTTGTACATGAACGCTGTACAGGAGAGCCTGCGCCGCGTAGGGTTGTCAAGTGGCTCCAGAGAAACTGACCCGTCAGGCCGTCATCGAGCGGGCGGTGAAGATCGCCGACACCGACGGGCTCCAGGCGGTCACCATCCGCCGGCTCGCCGCCGAGCTCGGCGTCGTGCCGACGGCGCTGTACTGGCATGTCAAGAGCAAGGACGGACTGCTCTCCGCGCTCGCCGACCGCCTGCTCGCGGCGCTCGTCGCCGACGTGGACGCGGACCTGCCCTGGGACCGGCGTCTCCGTGCGATGGTCACCGCGCTGGTGGAGCAGACCCGTGCGCACCCATACCTGTCCACCCTGCTGCCGATGATCGACAAGAGTGCGAGCGAGGAATACCGCCGGGCCACCGACACCGCGATCGGGCTGCTCACCGAGGCCGGGTTCACGCTCCAGCAGGCCGACCAGGTGGCCACCTACCTGCTCCTGGGGGCCGTGGCGATGGTCTCCTGCCAGCCCGGCGGCGTGGGAAGCGGCGAGGAGGAGGCCGCGGAGCTCAGGCGGCAACACCGCCTCGACCTGGAACGCCTGCCCCCCGGTCGTTACCCCCACCTGGCCGCCTTCGCCACCACCCTCTCCGGCCCTCCCGACATCGACGCCTACTACGCCTTCGGCGTCGATCTCCTGCTGTCGGCGGTGGAGGCCACGGCCCCGAACGGATGAGCGCGGCCGGTGACGGGGGCGCGGAGCCCCGGGCTCGGCGGAAGTAGCTCAGCGGAAGTAGCTCAGCGGAAGTAGCGGTCCGCCTTGCCGAAGGCGTAAGTGACCCACGAGCCCGCGCTGTTCTTGTGGTAGAGGTAGCCTTCGGCCCACATCGAATAATTTCGAGTCATCATCGGCGTGTAGCAGGTGGTCTGGCCGGTTATGACGCGCTTGTTGCCATTAGCGGTGTCACAGCTGTAGGCGAGTCTGTGGGTGCCATGGGGCCCGCTGCGGCGGATCAGCGCGTTTCCATACTCGCCGGCACCGAGCTTTACGCCGAAGTTGACGAAGGCCCATGACGTGTTACATGACAGATTTCTCCGTACTTGGATAGTGCCGTAGACGGTGTCACCTCGGACGATTTCCTGGGTGGCGACGACCCGTCCGTTGGTGGCGCACGCGCGGCCGTTGATCACCTTGTAGGGGGACTGGCCGTTGTACGGGTCGGCGGCCTCGGCGGCCTGGACCGGGCCGACGAAAGGCAGCAGCGGCAGGACGGCAAGCAGGGCGTATGAGCGAACCTTCGATTTCACCAGGTTCTCCTTCTGCGCGGCATCGCCTGAGGACCTTACCGAATTCCGCTCCCGCCCGACAGGTTACGATCCCGTGCGTGATCGGCCGTTCCGCCTGCCGTCTCGACCTACCGCCCACCGCGGGTCAGGCCTCCAGTCCTGCGATCACCGTGGCCAGGCAGGCGGCCCTGCTCCGGGGGGTGCGGGTCTTGGCCAGGCGCAGGATCACGGCGTACTGGCCCGTCCTGCCCAGGCGGTCGTAGGCGGCTCTGGCCCCGGGGCGCTCCTGCAGCGCCGCGACCAGGTCGGGCGGGGCGGTGGCGTTGCGCTGGGAGGGGTAGGCGGCGCTCCACCGCCCGTCCACCTGGGCGGAGGCGATCTCCGCGGACCCCGGGGGGCGCATCCGCCCCTCGGCGATCAGCGCCTCCGCCTGCTCGACGTTCATCTGCGACCACGGGCTGCCGGCACGGCGCCGCGAGTATCGCTGCAGGTAGAACTTCTCGTCGAAGGAGCGGCGGTGGCTGTCGATCCAGCCGTAACACAGGCAGGCGGCCAGCGCCTGCGGCTGCGTCACCGAGGTCGCCCCCGACCCCTTCTTGGCAATCTTCAGCCAGACGCCCCTCCCTCCGTCGTGGTGCTCGGCCAGCCAGGACTCCCACTGAGCGGCGTCCTCGAAGGTGAGGACCGCCTCCTCCGCGCTCATCGGGCCGACTCCACGACCTTCAGGTAGTGAGCGTTGTACATGACGCCCAGGATGTTGCCGAAGGGGTCGACCACCGAGGCGGTCACGAACCCGGGGCCGCGCTCGGTGAGCGGGTCGTACACCTTCGCGCCCATCGAGACGAGCCGCTCCACCGTGGCCGCCACGTCGTCGACGTGCCAGTACACGATCACGCCCGCCGGGCCGCTCGCCGCGCCCTCGGGGGCGTAGCGGCTGTCGATCAGGCCCAGCTCGTGCTGGAAGTCGCCGACGCGGAACTCAGCGTATCCGGGCCGCTCGAAGTAGGGGCTCATGCCCAGCAGCTCGGTGTACCAGCGGACGGCCTCCGCGTGGTCCTCGGCCCAGTAGCTGATGGTGGTCATTCCGCGCAACATGGTGTTCTCCCTTGCCGTTCGCTTGATGACTGAAGAGTAGACTCCTAATAGGTCAGTGAATGTCCTAGCAGTGCGGCAGGGTGAAGTCATGCGCGATCCATCTGGCCGACTGCTGCAACTGCTGTCCCTGCTGCAGACCCCGAAAGAGTGGCCCGGCACCGAACTGGCGGACCGGCTCGGCGTCACCACCCGCACCATCCGCCGCGACATCGACCGGCTGCGCGAGCTCGGCTATCCCGTGCACGCCACCCAGGGCAACATCGGCGGCTACCGCCTCACCGCCGGTACGGCCATGCCACCCCTGCTGCTGGACGACGAGGAGGCCGTCGCCATCGCCATCGGGCTGCGCACCGCCGCCACCGCGGCCGTCGCCGGGGTGGCGGAGACCTCGCTGCGCGCCCTGGCCAAGCTGGAGCAGCTCCTGCCGCAACGGCTGCGCCGCCGGGTGGCCTCGCTCTCACACGCGACTGTCATCCTGCCGCCCGCCCCGGGACCCACCACCGACGCCGAGGCCCTGGCCGCGCTCGCGGCTGCCTGCGTCATCCACGAGAGGGTCCGTTTCACCTACACCAGGGCCAACGGCCAGACCAGCCGCCGCCTGGTGGAGCCGCACCGGCTGGTGGCCTCGGGGCGGCTGTGGTATCTGGTCGCCTTCGACGCCGAGCGCTCCGCCTGGCGCTCCTTCCGCCTGGACCGTCTCACCGACGTCCAGCGCACCGGTGTCCACCTGCCCGCCCGCGAGCTACCCGGCGGCGTCGACGCTCTCACCTGGGTGAAGCAGGCGATCGCGGCGGGCTCCGTCCGCGCCACGGTGCTCCTGCACGCGCCGATCGAGCGGGCCGCCGAGCAGGTCCCCGCCTGGCAGGGCGAGCTGGAGCCTGTCGACGAGCGCACCTGCCGGCTGCGCACCCACCCGGACGCGCCCCACTACCTGGCCTACCGTCTGACCCTGCTGCCCATGGACTACACCCTGCTCGACCCGCCGCTCCTGGCCGAGCACCTGGCGTCGATCGCCGAGCGGGCGGGCAACGCCATCCGCGACTTCCCGCGCAGGACCGGTTGACCCGGTCGCTGATCACCCGGAAGCCTCCCGGCCGCCACCGGGAGGCTTCCATGTGCGATCAGACCGCCGCTGGGCGTGCTGCTGGGCGGCGTGGTCAGGCCAGCGTCAGGCGGCGCACGCCCGTCATGGTCGGTGTGGGCATGAACTGCACCGGATCGTCCGGGTCGGTGCGCAGGACGTCGAACCGGTCGAGCAGGACGTTCAGCGCGACCCGCCCCTCCAGCCGGGCCAGCGGCGCGCCCAGGCAGAAGTGGATGCCGCGGCCGAAGGCCAGATGCGGGTTGGGGTCGCGGCCGGGGTCGAAGACGCCCGGGTCGGGGAACTGCCGCGGGTCCCTGTTGGCCGAGCCGAGCCAGACCATGATGAGCTGGTCGGCCGGGATCGCCACACCGCCCAGCTCGGTCTCGCGGGTGGTGGCGCGGCCCAGCGCGGCGAACGGGGTGAACAGGCGCAGCGACTCCTCGATGACGGCCGGGATCAGGGCGCGGTCGGCGCGGGCCCGCTTCTGCTGCTCGGGGAAGGCGTCGAGGCACAGCACCGTGTTGCCGAGCAGCATCGTGGTGGTGATGTGCCCGGCCAGCAGCAGCACGATCGCGAAGTTGACCACCTGCTCCGCCGGCAGGCGCTCGCCGTCCACCTCGGCCTCGACCAGCCGGGTGAGCAGGTCGGCCCGCGGGTGACGCCGGCGTTCCGCGGCGTGTGCGGCCAGGTAGGCGCTCATCTCCTGCCACGGTCCGAGCGTGGCCCGCAGGGCCGCGTCCTGCTTCTCGGTCGGCTCGGTGAGTGAGATCTTGGCGTCACGCTCGAACAGCGCGTCTGCCCACTTCTTGAACAGGGCGCGGTCGCTGCTGGGCACCCCCAGTAGCTCGGCGATGACGATGACGGGCAGCGGGTAGGCCAGATCGGTCACCAGCTCCAGCCGCCCGCGCTCGCGTGCCGCGTCCAGCAGCTCGCCGGTGAGCGCGGCGATCCTGGGTTCGAGCTCCGCCACGACCCTGCGGGTGAAGGCGCTGGTCACCAGCTTGCGCAGCTTGCCGTGCTCGGGCGGGTCGAGCTGGGTGATGAAGCCCTCCAGCGAGAACTCCTCGGCGTCCGGCATCAGGCCCTTGGGGATCACGCGCATGGTGTCGGAGGAGTAGGTCGTGGGGTCGCCGAGGAGCTCCTGCGCCTCGGCGAAGCCGTGGACGTTCCATATGCCGGTGGTGGCGTCGTGCTCGACGGGCGGGCCCGATCGGGGACCGCGCAGCCAGAAGTGCTGTTCGGGGATGTGGTAGCGCTCGACGATGTCGGTCATCGCCCCTCCCTTGATGGTGGTCAGCCGAACGTGAACCGGTAGGTGTGGCCCATGTTCCGCAGCGCCGGGACGGCGTTGATCAGCCGGTGGAGCACGCGGTGGCGGCGTACCGGGATCCTGCGGTAGTGCTTGCCGGAGGAGGCCCGCTCGGCGCGGGCGGGCCGGGGGTTCCGGCGCTCGGCCTCCCGAGCGCCGTGCGGGCCCCGGCGGAAGCGCGGCACCAGGTGGCCGTCGCCGGTCACCGGCGCGCCGATCGTCCGGTACGGGCCGCGTGGCGGTCGGCGAGGATCGGCGCCGGCAGCCGACTCTCGTACGCCCGCATGTAGTGGGTGCCGAGCAGGGGCCAGGTGATCCCCTCGTCACCGATCCCGGTGAAATCCATCTTCTCCGCGTTCATCGGCCTCCTTACATGCCGTCCGCCTGCTTGTCGCGATATTCCTGCCAGCGTTCGACCAGCCCGTCGGCGTCGTGCTCGATGAAGGCGAAGAACCGCCTCGACTCCTCCACCTGCGCCCGCTGCTCGGGCCGGTCCTCGCCGACGACCGACAGCCCGAAGTCAAGCGTCTCCAGGCCGAGCCGCACGCCGGCGAGCTGGACCCCGAGGGCGTGCGCCCATCCGCCCCGCACGATCCGATAGCGGTGCTCGCGGCCCGGTGCGGGCACCCGCTCCAGCATTCCGGCCCCCTCCATCTGGCGGGCGACCGTGCTGACCGCGGTCTTGCTCACGCCGAGGTCGGCGGCCAGCTCGGTGAGCGACTGGTGCGGCGGGTCGCAGATCATCAGCCACGCGTACATGCGGCCCATCGTCCGCGTCGCGGCGAACCGCTCGAAGACCAGCCCCATCCGGTCGACGAACTCGCGCTCCTTCTGCTCCACTCGTCTCTCCAGCCGCATCATCAAGTACGTACTTTACGTAAAGTACGCCTGAGCCATCCCCTGGGCAAGCTGCCGGACCATGCCTTCGTGGGAGATTTCTTCGGCCGGCGAGACGCGGTGACATCCTTGGGGGCCCGTAGGTGGTGGAGCGCGGCACGCCGGGCAGGTCGGCGATCTGCTGGACGGTCTTGTCCCGTGCGCTCGCGCAGCTCCTGCGCGAGCGCGATCGGTGCCTCAGGCGCCCGGTCGCGTGCCGCCGGCATTGCGGCCGAAGGAGCGGCGGTAGGCGGCAGGCGTGGTGCGCACCATCGCGTGGAAACGTCTGCGGAGGTTGGCGGCCGAGGACAGGCCGACCCTGGTCGCGATCGTCTCCACCGGGAGGTCCGTTTCTTCCAGAAGGGTGCGGGCGGCCATGATGCGTTGCTGGAGCAGCCATCGGCCGGGGGCGATGCCCAGCTGGTCGTCGAACCTGCGGGCGAGCGTGCGCGGGGAGATCTTGGCCTGCGCGGCGAGGTCGCTGACGGCGAGGGGCTCATGCAGCCGTTCGACGGCCCAGTCGAGGATGGCGGCCAGAGACTCCGGCGGGTGGCCGGTGAGGGCCGGAGCGGCGTACTGCAGCTGCCCGCCCTCGCGATGCGGCGGCATGACCATGTGCCGGGCGATCTGCTCGGCGTGGGCGGCGCCATGGTCGGCGCGGGCCAGGTGCAGGCACAGGTCGATGCCTGCGGCGGTGCCGGCGCTGGTGGCGACGTCGCCCAGGTCGACGTACAGGGTGTCCGGCTCGACCTGAACGGCGGGGAAGCGGGCGGCGAGCTCGGCGGCCATCCGCCAGTGGGTGGTCGCTCTGCGGTGATCCAGCAGTCCCGCCTGCGCGAGGAGGAAGGCGCCGGAGCAGATCGCGACGATGCGGGCGCCGCGCCGGTGGGCGTGCCGTACGGCGTCGATCACGGCGCGCGGGGCGGGTTGCTCCCGGCGATGCCAGCCGGGGATCACCACGGTGCCGGCGGTCTCCAGCGCGGGCAGCCCCTGGCCGACCACCATGTCGTAGCCCGCCAGGGTCGGCACGGCGCCCGGACGCTCCGCGCACACGCCGAACTCGTAACGGGCGGGCAGACCGGGGCGGCGCATGCCGAAGACCTCGGCGGCGCACGCCAGCTCGAACGTGGACTGCGGTGGCAGCACCAGGGCGACCACTCGATGAGCACTCATGGCAGGAAAGTACCTGAAGGCGTCATTTCAGACACTGGGCCGGTACGGCCGGCGCCACGACGATGGGTCCATGACGCACAAGTCCGGTGATGTTCAGGTCCTGCACGTTGACGAGGTCGAACCGGTGGAGGTCGTCCCCGGGATCATCCGGCGGCGCCTGCCGGCCACGGAATGGGCGCGCGGATGGATGTATGACTTCGCCCCGGGGACCGAGTGGCCCGAGGTGGACGTGCACGAGGGAGAGGAACGCTACTACGTGATCTCGGGAGAGTTCGTCGACCGTGGGCAGCGCCTGGGGCCGGGCAGTTATGTGGTGTTCGCGCCCGGCAGCACACACCGCCCGCGTACCGAGACCGGTGCGCGCATGCTCGGCATCAGCATCCTCACCCGCTGGCCGGCGTGATGCGTACCGCCTGATCGGCGGCCGGTCCGGAGACCACCTGCCCGCCCGCGGCCCGCGGCCGAGCCTGCGTGGCCGCGGGCGGCACGTCGCGGAGCCGGCTCGGCGGCGTACCGGCCGACGTCGCGAAGGGGTCAGCCCGCGTTCCTGATCCGGTCGTAGATCAGGCAGATCGCGCCGGACTCGGTGGTCGACAGGTCGGTGAGCGACCAGGACGTGGCGGGCAGGCCGTCGGGGAAGAGCCGGGCGCCGCCGCCGACCAGTTCCGGGCAGAGCGTGATGCTGAGCCGGTCCAGTTCGTCCCCGGCCAGCAGGGCCTTGATGACGCTGCCGCTGGCCAGGACGATGATGTCGCCGCCGGGCTGCCGGCGGAGCCGCTTTACCTCCTCGGCGGGATCGGCGTCGGCGAGACGGGAGTTCTGCCACGGCGCCTCCGTCCGGGTCGAGGAAAAGACGATCTTCTCAGTCTCGTCGAGCCACTGGGCGAAGGCCCGGTCCCGGGGGTCGGCGCTGTCGTCCTTGGCGACCGCCGGCCAGACGGAGCCGAAGCCCTCGTAGTTCTTGCGGCCGAGCAGGGCGGTGGTGGCGGCGCCCGTCACCCGCACCATGTGGTCGCGGGCGCCGTCGGTGAGGGCGTGGGGGATGATCCAGCTCATGTCCCCCTCGCCGCCCTGGCCGTTGACCCGGCCGTCGAGCGAGAGCGCGATGTTGGCGACAACCTTGCGGGCCTGGACGTCGGGGTTCTGCGTCATGTCTGCTTTCCTTGGTGCTCGTGGCGACCCGGTGGCGCCGTGTACAGCGATCCTGTCGTCCTGGCAGGCCCGGAACATCTGCCAGCTGGCAGAGACGCCGGTGAACCGGTGGCTGATCCGCTGGCATACTTCCAGGAATGTCTGCTGTCCGTCACGTTCCGCCTGAGCTGTCATCGTTTGTAGGCCGAGCCTCGGAGCTCGCGGCGATCGGCGACGCGGTGACGGCCGGACGGGTCCTGACCCTGAC
The DNA here is from genome assembly GCF_053588315.1 of Streptosporangium sp. NPDC003464. NCBI lineage: Bacteria > Bacillati > Actinomycetota > Actinomycetes > Streptosporangiales > Streptosporangiaceae > Streptosporangium > Streptosporangium sp. NPDC003464. Next base: position 27,758 of record NZ_JBSFPS010000078.1, read on the forward strand.
CGGCCCGGGCGGATGCGGAAAGACCCGGCTGGCGATCCGCGTCTGCCGGCTGGCGGCCGAGGCATGGCCGGAGGGGGCGTTCTGGGTCGACCTGGAGGAGGAGACGGACGGCAGCCACGTCGCCCGCCGGATGGCGGCGGCGCTGGACGTCCTCCTGCCCGCCGAGCCGGATCCGGTGCCGGCGCTGGTCAGCGCGCTGCGGGATCGCGAATTTCTCGTGGTGGTCGACAACTGCGAGCACGTGCTGGACGACGCCGCCAGGGTCATCGCGGCGGTGCTGTCGAAATGCCCGCGCGTGGCGGTGCTCGCCACCAGCCGCTCCAGGCTCGGCATCGCCGCCGAGCGGGTGTGGCCGGTCCCGCCGATGGACCTGGCCGATGCGCTGGAACTGTTCCTCGAACGCGTCCGCGCTGCCGTGCCGGACGCGGTGAGCGGGGCAGAGGCCCGCCCCGGGGCGAGGCGGATCTGCGACCGGCTCGACCGGCTGCCGCTCGCGTTGGAGTTGGCCGCGGGCTGGGCGGGCGCGCTGTCGCTGGCGCAGATCGCGGACTCCCTGAGCGCGCCGTTCGCCCTCCTGGACGGCGGCGCGCGGACCGCGCCCTTTCGGCAGCGGACGCTGCAGGGGTCGATGAGCTGGAGCCACGACCTGCTGGATGACGACGAGCGGGTGCTGTTCCGGCGGATCGGGGTGTTCGAGCCCGGCTTCACCGCGGACGCCGTGACCCGCCTGGCCGCACTCGGCGGACCCGGCCCCGAACGCCTGCTCAAGGGGTTACGGGGGCTGATCGACAAATCGCTGGTCGTGGCGGACACGACGGGGGCGGTGGCCGGCTACCGGATGCTCGGGGTCGTCCGGGCCTACGCGCTCGCCCGCCTGGAGGAGGCGCAGGAGGACGCGGCCGCCCGGGACCTGCACCTGGACATCCACCTGTCCCTGCTGGAACGGCTGGCGCCGCTGCTGGGCACCGACAAGGACGCCTGGCGGATGCGACTGGGCGCCGCCTACCCCAACGTCCACGCCGCGATCGAGTGGGGACTGTCGCGCGCCGACCCGGCCCGGGGGCGGCGCCTGGCCGCGGCCTGCGCGTGGCTGTGGCATCTGGAGGGACGAGGCGTCGAGGGGGTGCGGCTGCTGCGGCGGGCGGCGGCGCGAGGCGCGGATGAGCGGAGCCCGCTGCAGGCGGAGGTCCTGGCGGCGCTGGCGCTGGTCCTCAACACCGCCGAGCCGGGTGTCGAGGCGTTCGAGGTGGCGCGGGCGGCGCAGGACATGGCCGCCGAGACCGGCGCGCCCGCGGCAGGACGGCCGGCACGACCGCTGGTCGCCATCGGGCGGCTCGCCGTGGGCCTCACCGAGGCGCTGGAGGAGGCCCGGGCGGTCAGGGAGGAGGCGGTTCAGGCCGGGGACGGATCCATCGCGGACTGCGCCGAGGCGTTCATCGGTCTGATACACGTGCTCGCCGACGACTATCGTCAGGCGATCGAATGCCTTGAACACGCCGTGGAAGGGCTTCTCGGGCGCGGCGACCGGGGGGTCGGGTCCTTCGCCCTGGGCTGGCTGGCGCTGGCCGCCGCCCGGTCCGGTGCGCTTCAGCGGGCGGGCGAGCTGGCCCAGCGTGCCGTGGCCACGGCGGAGCCCCTGCGTGACCTGCACTGGACCGGCTCGGCCCGGGTCGTCCTGGCCGAGATCCGCATCCTCCAGGGCCGCCTGGACGAGGCCGCTGCCGCGCTGGCGCCCATCGACCGCCTGGTCGACGGATCGGGGCGGCTGCCGTTCATCACCGGCTGGGAGCGCTGCAAGGCGATGCTCGCGCTCGAGCACGACCGCCCGCGAGAAGCGGTGGAGTGGTGCTGGCGAGAAGGCCGCTGGCAGGAGGAGCCGACCGAGGGATGGCTCGCGCCCGAGACCCAGCTGGTGCTGGCGGTCGCCCTGCGGCGGTCAGGCGACCACTCGGCCGCGGCACGGGTGCTCAACGCCCTGTCCGATGCGCCGGTGACCACACAGATGCCACGCATCCGCGCGGGCGTGCTGGATGAGCTGGCGCTGCTGATCCACGCGACCGACACCGAGCGGGCGCTGCACCTGCACCATGAGGCCCTACGGATCCGGATCGACCACGATCTCGTCCTCGGCCGTGTCGCCAGCCTGGAATCTCTGGCGTTGCTCAACCTGCGGCGCGGCGTGGCCAAGACGGCCGGGGTGCTCGCGGGCGCTGCGGAGCGCGCCCGCTCCGACCTCGGGATCGCGCCTCGGCCGCTCCTGCGTGCCGCCGTTGCCGACGAGGAACTGCGGGCGCGGCTGCAGGAGCCGGCCCTGCACGGAGCCGTGGAGCACGGTCGTGCGATGGATCTGCCCGCAGCCGTCGGCTACGCCACCCGCGCGCGCGGGCCGCGCCGTCGGCCGGAGTCCGGATGGGAGAGCCTCACCCCGGCCGAGCGGTCAGTGGTGGAGCTCGCCGCCGAGGGGTTGTCCAATCCCGAGATCGCCACCCGCCTGTTCGTCAGCCGTGGCACGGTCAAGACTCACCTGGCGCACATCTACGCCAAACTTCAGGTCGCCAACCGCACCGAGCTCGCCCGCGCGGCGGCCGTGCACCTCAACCGGCACAACTAGCCCGCGGCTTTCACGGCCGGCCCGGATCGGCTCGGTCGTTCACCGGAGAATGGCCTTTGAACTGGGTTGATCGGACTTGTCTGAGGTCCCGTCCAGCCCTGGCCGGAAGGCGCCTCCCGGGTGAGCTCCACCGCTTGCCACTGCAGGACCACCCTGTCAGACAAGATCATCAGCGGTGTCGGGGCCGCTCCGCCCGCTGCGGATGATCCAGTTTCTGTCGGAGTTGATCTCTACGGTGTGCGGCATGACGACACACTCCCCGGAGAGCGGGGCCTGGCCGGGCGTGCGCGCGGCCGTCACCGCCGGTGACCCGGCCCTGGTCGCGGCCGCTGTGCTGGCCCTCGACGAGGCCGGGCGCCGTGAGGTGGCCCGCGAGCTGCCCGGCCACATCAGCGTCGCCAGGGAAGCGATCGCCGAACGCGACCGGCGCCGGGGCGTATGGACCGACGGCGGGGAATGGATCGAGCCCATGCGGGTCGCCGGCGCGGGGGTGCTCGGCGGGGCGGCGGCCGTCGCGACCTGGCTCTACCGCCGCGACTTCACCCGTTGGCGGCGGCCGCTCGACTCCGGGCCGCTGCTGCGTGTGATCGGCGCGCGGCCGCCGGAGTGGCAGGCCGACCTCGCCGTGCGGCTGGCCCTGCGGCTGCGCGGCAGCCGGGCCCAGGCCAGGGACGACAGCGTGCCGCTGGCCCTGGAGCTGCTGCGCCGCACCGGCGCCGTCCCGCCCGACCACGACCCGCTCACGATCGCCTGGGTGTCCCAGCCGCCGGACCTGGAGCACGACCCGCTGGCCGAGCACCTGGTGCCCCGGTTGTTCGAGGTCGAGGGCGTGGGCCGGGCGCTGCGCGAGGACAACATCGACCCGCCCTCCTGGGACGCCGGCCGCCGCACCTGGCTGGGGGCGCTGCGCGCCGCGGTCGCGGCCGGCCGGTCGGTCCCCGAGGCGCTGGTCGACGGCTGCGTACGCCGGTTCCTGCGCGGCGGCAGCGCCGCCGACCTGCGCTTCTTCGCCCGCCTGCACGAGATGCTCGACCCGGCGCCGAGCAAGGAGCGTGCCCGCGACTATCTGCGGCTGCTGCCCGCCGCGCCGGGCCCGGTGGCCGAGCTGGCGCTGCGGCAGCTACGCGGCGCGGGCGAGCTGAGCGGAGAGGAGGTCAATGAGGCGGTGTCGGCGCTGCTGTCGCGCCCTGAGGGCAAGCTTGTGCGCGCCGGGCTGACCCTGGTGGACCAGGCCGCCCGCGACGCAGCCGGTGACCTCGACGACCTGGCCGCGGCGCTCGCCTCGGCATTGCTGTGCGAGCCGTACGAGGTGCGCGAGCGCGCGGTGCGCCTGGCCGTCAAGCATGCCGGACGCTTCACGGACGCCGGGGCCGAGGCCGTGCGTGAGGCGGCGAGCTTCCTGCCCGCCGAGCTGGCGGCGCGGCTGTCGGAGGCGTACGGCGTGGTGGCGGCCGAGCCGGAGGTGGCCGACGACTTCGCGCCCGGGCCGCTGCCGCCGTTCGAGCTGCTCGCCCGCGAGCCGTTCCCGCCGGCGCTCGAGGACCTGACCGCCGCCTACGACCAGGTCGGTGACGGCATCACCTTCGAACGGTGGCTCGACGGCTTCGTCCGTGACCCGTCCAGGCGGCCGCGCCCCGGCCGGGGCCGCATCTACGAGCGGCGCCGGTGGTGCCGCCTCGACGAGTGGACGGAGGCGCTGCTGCGCGAGGCCGCCGACCCCGGCGCCGAACCGACCGTCCCCGAGCGCGAACGCGCTCCCGAGTACGCCAGGCACGTCATCGGCGTGCGCACCACCGAGGGCGACGTCAAGGTGGACTCCGGCCGGCTTCCGGACCCGCGCCACGTCTCGCCGCCGCACTATGCCATGCTGCTGCGCTGCGCCGAAGTCCACGCCGCGCTGAAGGCCGGGACGCTGCCGCCGTACCTGCTGGCCACCCCGACGCTGACCTCCGGTCACCTTGACCCCGCCGAGCTGGTGGCCCGCCTGGAGGGGTACGAGCGGGCCGGCGTCCAGGCCCTCTCCGCCGATCTGGGGCAGGCGCTGCTGCGGCTGCCGCGGGAGGTGGACCCGGAGGTGATCGACCGCGCCGGGAAGCTGGCCTCGGAGGCGGGCGCCACGCTGGCGCGATGGCTGGCCGACCGGCCGGAGCCGGAGCTGGGCGTGGACTGGTCGCACGCCGGCGGCGACTACACGCACGACCGCCAGAAGGGTGAGCACAGTCCCCGGCTGCACCCCCGCATCCGGATCGAGCCGACGGGGCTGGCGCTGATCGACGCGCTGCTGTCCGATCCGCGTCCCTGGACGGGCGGAGGCGACGGCGTGTACATGGAGTCCTGGCGGCTGACGCTGCCCTCGGACCGGGAGGCGGTGGCCATGCACCTCCTGCCGCACCTGCTCAACACCTGGGGGCGGCCCGGCTACTTCCATGAGTACGTGGCCGCGCTGTTCTCCCAGGACGGGCCGGTGGGCGAGGCGATGGCGCTGCTGATCGCCGTCCAGCTGACCGAGCGCGACATGTTCGCCTCGGAGGAGCGCGGCCGGCGGCTGCTGCTGGGCGCAGCCGCCGCAGGTTGCCTGCCCGCCGTGGAGTGCGGGCGGCAGCTCGGGCTGTCCCTGCGCAGGGACGTGACCAAGCTGAGCCACGTACGCGCGGCCCTGCAGGAATGCGCGGAACAGGGCGCGCACCGGCAGGTGTGGGAGATCATGACCGGACTGCTGCCCGTCTACCTGCCAGGACCGGACGAGCGGCCACATTCCGGGCACACCCAGGCGCTCTCCTTCGCGATCGACGCCGCCCGCTGGGCCGGAGCGCGCGGCCCCGCCCCTGCGGTCGCGGAGGCGGCGGCTCGCAAGGGGGCGAGCGGCTTCGTGCGCACCGCCCGCGCCCTGCACGAGCAACTGCTCATGGGACAGGGGCAGGCCGCGACACGGACGCACGCCTAGACGAGCGGAAGGCGGCGCGCGCCGGTCCCGGCCGGCGCCGCCAGGCGAACGGCTAGGGGCGTCCCTCCTTGACCAGGGTGGCGAAACGGGAGGCCACCGCAGCCCAGGCGGCCCGCGAGAGCGGGTCGTCGGTCACGGCGGCGGCGTACAGCTCGTCGGGGTCAAGTCCTCGACGGCGGGTGTACTCGACGTCCCACCGCTGGATGCGTTCGGGCCCCACCTCGGGATGGAACTGCACGCCCCAGGCGCGGTCGCCCAGCCGGAAGGCCTGGTAGGGACAGCGTTCGGTCTCGGCCAGCCAGACCGCGTCCGGCGGCAGGGCCGTGATGGCGTCGATGTGGTTCTCGATCGCCGGGACGGCGGCGGGCAGCCCGCCGAAGACCACGTCGTCCGCCGCCTCGGCCCTCATGGTGATGGACGTGCTGCCGTGCTCGGGCGCCCCGGCGTCGCCCAGGACCTTCCCGCCGCCGACCGAGGCCAGCATCTGCCCGCCGAGGCAGATGCCGAAGAACGGCACCGACCGGGCGAGGGCCTGCTCGACGAGGGCGCGGGTGGCCGGCAGCCAGGGCGCCCTGTCGTCGTCGTCCGGCAGGTAACCTCCGCCGAGCACGATCAGGCCGTCGTGCTCCAGCCGTGACGGGAGGGCGGACCCGTCGAAGGCGGTGGCCACGTCGACGGCGACGCCGGCGGCCTCCAGCCATTCCCCGAACCGCCCAGGGCCCCCGTTCGTATCGTTCTGCACGGCAAGCACACGCGGTATTTCCGACATGAGGCCCGACTCTACCGCCCCTGCCCACATGTGCACCTGGGAGCCCTCCGGCCCCAGGGATCTCTTATGATCGGCAGATGCCCCTCGGTCATATCGGCATGAACGTCAGCGACCTCGTCCGCGCCAAGGCGTACTACGACGAGTTCCTGCCCCAGGTCGGCTTCGAGAGCTTCTTCGCCGCCGACGACGAGTTCTCCTACCGCCCGGCGGACGGCAAGCCGGGCACATACCTGTTCTTCTACCCTGCAGTGGAGGACGGCGACTATTCACGCCACCGTCCCGGCCTGCAGCATCTGGCCTTCATGGTGAAGACCCGCCAGGAGGTGGACCGCCTCCACGCGTGGGCGGCCGGCCGGGGCGCGACCGTGCTGCACGCGCCTCGGGAGTTCCCGCAGTACGGTCCCGCCTACTACGCCACGTTCTGGGAGGGCCCCGACGGCGTCATGCTGGAAGTGGTCTGCCACCGGTAGCCCTGTGCCCGGGAGCGGGGGAGTGTCTCGTCGAGGGCGCAGGGCGCAGGACGCCGTGCGGCGGGAGTCGCGCCGGCCCTGGGGTCAAGGGGTCAGTCCTCGCCAAGCGAGGGTCGTCATGCCGGTGAGCACGTCGGGCGGGATGTCGGCTTCCGAGACGGCGTCGATCTCGGAAGTCCACTCATCCGCGGCCGAGGCTCTACGGCAGCTCCGTTCCCCTGCCGAGGCTCTGCGGCAACTCCGCTCTCCTGGAGAAGTCCCGTTGCCGCCGCAGGCCGAGGACGTGGACTACCACCATGCCGATGCTCACGGCGGCCGTCGTCCACACGACCCATTGCCCGACAGTCGTGATCACTTCATTCCTGCCCGGTGGCATCACGAACATCTGGACGGCCGCGCCGACCGGCACGGTCACCTTCGCGAGCACACCGATCGCTCCCGGCCGCCTGGCACATGCCCCTACGGCGCCCAGAATCGGTCCGAGCAGAATACTCGCCACCCACCAGTAGACCGTGTCATACCCGTAGGAGCCGAGCGAGACGCCGTGGACGACCGTGTCCACGGCGTAGTACGCCGCCGTGGCGGCGAGCAGAGCAAACGCTCCGGCAACGGCGCCCCGGGCCAGTGTCCGGGCCCCAAGACCGCCCCGCTCGGCGCGGGTGGCCAGCAACCCCGCCAGCACCGCCGACCCGGCCCATGCCCAGCCGGAGTCCAGCAGTACGCTCACGATCTCCATGACCGACCATCCGCCGGTCGTCGCTTCCCGGCTCTCCAGATCCACCGAGAGCTGGGCCACGGCGTTGACCAGGGAGGTGGCCGCGCCGAACACCGCGCCGACCGCCAGGACGCTCAGCAGGGGTTTCGAACCGGATCGCGGGTTGTTGTCCATGGACGGCTTTCTACCAAACAAGGTCGCGACATGCGCTGTCGGAAGGGACCTGGAGCAGGTTTCCGCCGGAGTGTCAGCGGGGTGCCGAGAGGCGTGCGGGCTCGGTGCCCCTGCGGCTCATGTACGTAATACATCGGTGGTGGCCGCCATGGCCCCGCAGTGCTCGTGCGGGGCGTACATGAGCTGGATCTGTGAGAGCGTCCGGGCCC
>NZ_JBSFPS010000079.1:0-34766 GCF_053588315.1 Streptosporangium sp. NPDC003464
CGTGGCTGCTGGAGCACACCGCGCCCGCCTCGACGCTAAGTGTGTTGAGTTTCATGATTGTGCCGTTCGCGCCCCTCATGGTGGCCCAGGCCGGGTTCGGGGCGCCGTGGAGGCCGGGAGGCGAGGGGCAGAGTCCCCAGGCCGGGTCCGGGTCACCGCGCGAGCGGGGAAGGGAGCCCCGGCCGGACCTGCTGGTCGCCTCCGGTCCGCTGCGCGAGCCCGGGGACGGGAGCCGCTCCGGTCCGCTGCGCGAGCCAAGGGACGAGAGTCACTCCGGTCCGCCGCGCGAGCCCAGGGATGGGAGCCGCTCCGGCCCCCAGGCCGGGTCCGGGGACGGGAGCCGCTCCGGTCCGCCGCGCGAGCCCAGGGACGAGAGCCGCTCCGGTGCCCCGGTTGCCTCCGGGTCGCCGGACGGGCCGGCCGTACCGGGCGGGCCGGCCGTACCGGGCGGAGACGGCTTCGAGCCGGTGCGCCGCGTGGGACGCCCTCCCGAGGGCCGGCCGGCCAGGCCGGACCTGCTGGTCGCCCAGGGCCCGCCCGGCAGGCGGGGGCCGAACGGCGGACGGCACCACCGCGCGGCCCCCGCGCCCTCCGCCATGCGCCGCTCCAGCCCGACCAGGCGCGGGCGCGGGCGTGGCCTGATGATCCCGTTCATGATGGTCCTGGTCCTGACCGTCGCGGTCGGCGGCGGCCTGGTGCTCTGGGAGTGGGTGGGCGGCCCGTTCACCTCCGGGCTCCGGCTGGTCGGTGACGAGGTGCACTCCGGTGACGCGAACTTCGTGCCGCCGCCCGACGTCGCCGGCGACGGATCGAGCCAGGTGCTCAACGCCGTGGCCTCGGCGGGCACCGTCATGGTCGCCGTCGGCAGCGACACCACCAGCCCGGTCCCCAGGCCGCTGTTCCTGGTCTCCACCGACGGGGGCGGGAGCTGGCAGCTCGGAAAGGTGACCGGCCCGGCCGGCTACGAGACGGGGCCGACCACGGTCGGCCTGGTCGCCGGTGGCGACGGCCGCTGGCTGGCCGCGGGCAACGACCCCTTCGGCGCCGGACACGGCCTGTGGACCAGCGCCGACGGCTACAGCTGGGGCGCGGTGGACCCCGGCGCGCTGGAGGCGTTCTCGGCCGGGGACAAGATCATGGACCTGGCGAGGACCACCGCGGGCTTCGTCGCGGTGGGCACGACCGTGCTCCCGGACGGCACCACCGGGGCCATCGCCTGGGTCTCGCCCGACGGGCGGAGCTGGGACCGGGTGGACACCAGGGAGATCGGCCTGCCGGACAAGGTCCGGGGCCTGAAGGCGGTCGTCGCCAAGGGCGACGCCGTGGTGGCGCTGGGCGATCCGGCCGAAGGCCAGTCCACCTCGGTCATCCTGCGCTCGGCCGACGGGGGGAAGACCTGGCTGAGGACCGGTGCGGCGCTGACGGGCGTCGTCCCCGAACCGGGCGCGCTGGCCGTGGCGGCCGACGGGTTCGTGCTGGTCCCCACCCAGCAGCGCAGCGACAAGGGCGAGGTGGCCGTCTACTGCTCGCCCCAGGGCGTCGACTGGACCCGGTGCGGCACCATCGGCGGCCTGGCCCCCGACGGTTCGGGCGTCAAGCGCCTGGCCTCCTCCTCGGCCGGAGTGGCCGCGATCACCGAGTCCGGTTTCGAGCACTACGCCGTCTACACCAGCAAGGACGGCCGCGACTGGAGCAAGAGCACCGACCTCGGCCAGGTGCCCGGTTCGCTGCGGGCGCTGGCCGTCTCGGCCGAGGGCACGCTCGTCGTCGGCGGCGACGAGCGCGCCGCCGACGTGGACAACCGCCTGGTCCTCCTCACCGCCCCCAAGGGGGGTCAGGCGCGGGCGGTCCCCCTGAGCGGCATCGACGGGCTCACCAGGGCCGCGCGGGAGACGGCCAGGGTGGCCGCCGGGGAGGGCGGGTTCGTCGCCGTGGGCGCCGTGTCCGGCGACGCGGGGATCTGGACCAGCGCCGACGGCCAGAGCTGGCAGGCGGCCGGCCCGGCGCAGATCCTCGGCGGCTCGCGCCGGCAGGCGCTCAGCGACGTCGCCCGGAGCAGGCGGGGCTGGCTGGCGGTGGGCAGCGCCATGACCGACGCCTCCACCACCGAGCCCCTGCTCGTCACCTCGGACGACGGCAGGAGCTGGCGCAGGGTGCCCGTCCTGGGCCCCCTCGCCCCGGCCGCCGAGCACGACTTCCTCGCCCCCCACGCGGTCGCCGCGGGCCCGTCCGGCTACGTCCTGGCCGGCGAGGACCGCAGCCCGGCCGGGACCGTCCCGGTCCTGTGGTTCTCCTCCGACCTGAAGCGCTACACCAGGGCGGCGAAGCTGCCCGCCGGCGGCGGCGGGGTGCGGCTGCACGACGTCTCGGTGACCTCGTCCGGGTATGTGGCCGTCGGCGGCGCCGGCGGCGCGGACCATGAGACCGGCGTGGTCTGGGTCTCGGCCGACGGGGTCAACTGGACCGCGCGCAAGCCGGTCCTGCCCCCCGGGGCGACGTCGGCGGGGCTGCGGCACGTGGTCCTGTACGGCGGGCACATCGTCGCCGCCGGCACCGCGCGGACCGGTGACGGGCTCCGGGCCTTCGGCGCGGTGTCGGCCGACAACGGTTCGACGTGGGAGTTCTCCTGGTTCCCCGCCGAGGAGGCGGCCGCCGTGCAGGACCTGGCCGCCACGGAGGCGGGCGTGGTGGCGGTCGGCTGGCAGGGGCTGCCCGGCGAGGGCGACAGCGTGGCCTGGACCTCCGAGGACGGGCTGGGCTGGCAGCGCCACGCCCCCACCCAGGGCAGCCTGGCCGGCGACGGGGCCCAGCGGCTCGGCGCGGTGGCGGTCTCCGGCGACCAGGTGGTGGCCCTGGGCAGGTCCACCACCTACAACGCCGACCACCTCACGCTGTGGCGCTCGACCCTGGCCGCGGCGCGGTGACCGCCTGTCCGGTGGGGGCGTCGAGCGGGTCAGGGGGAGGGGGAGTCGCGGGTGTCGGCTGTCTCATGTCGTGGCGCTCGACCCTAGCCGCGGCGCGATGACCGCCCGTCCGGTGGGGGCGTCCAGCGGGTCAGGGGGAGGGGGAGTCGCCGGTGTCGGCTGTCTCATGTCGTGGTGCTCGACCCTGGCCGCGGCGCGATGACCGCCCATCCGGTGAGGGCCTCCAGCAGACCCGGGGCGAGCGGGAGACGCCGGAGCTCCTCGTCGCTGAACCAGCGGGCCTCGGCGGCGTCGTCCCCGGCGGAGAGCGTGCCGCCGGAGACCTCGGCCAGGTAGTCGCGGATCTCGTAGACGAGGCCGCCGGGGCCGGGACGGTCGACGGTGCCGGCCAGGCGGCCCGCGGTGACCGTCAGGCCGGTCTCCTCCAGCACCTCGCGGGCCACCGCCTCGGCGTCCGACTCGCCGGGTTCGACCCGGCCGCCGGGGACCGACCAGAGACCTTCACTCGGGGGACGGCCCCGGCGGATGAGGAGCATCCGTCCGGAACCGTCGAAGATTATTGCTCCGACACAATTTACGCGCACATTGATAAGATTACGGCTCGATAACGCGGTCTGCCCTTGACGAATGGCCACTGACAAAGCACCGTGGGTAGGCGTGAGAGCCGCGCCTACCTGCCCACGGTGTTTCGGCCCGCTCCGTCCGCCGAGCGCTTGGTCGAGCGCCTGGCGATGTGGCCCGCACGGTGACGTCCTGCCACTGCAGCCGCCGAGACGCCCCTCCGCCGCCGCCATGGAGGCCGTCGGCCGGAGCACCCTCGTCCCCGTCTGGCTCCCGTGGCCCCTGCCCCAGGGCTGGCTGGTCACCGGGCTGGCCGAGGCGGGCGACGACCGCAGCGGCGTCAGGGCCACCGTGGTCGCGCTCAGCGGTCCCTCGCTGGTCCACGGACCGGCCGACCTGCTGATCATCGCGGAGGAGCCCGGCGTGGGCCTGGGCGCGGGGTTCGCCGGGCTGGAGGGCCCCGACCCGGGCACCGGGTTCGACGAGGGGCCGCCGCACGCCAAGGTCGAGATCAAGGGGCATCCCACCGCGCTGTGGTGCGTCGAGTCCGCCGCCCCCGACCGGGCGGCCTACGCCGGCGAGGCGCTGGGCAACTGGCTGTGGGCGGTCGTCTGGCCCGCCGAGGCGGGCTACATGATGACCCTGGCCGACCTCTCCCTGCGCGACCTGCGGGACCAGGACCAGGTCCTCGACCTGCCCTTCGGCGCGTTCTCCCCGCGCCTGGGCGGCGAGGAGGGCTGACCTCTCCGTCCCCGGGCGGAGAAGGACGCCCGATCTCTCCGCGCCCGGGCGGTGACAACGTCCGACCCGGCACCGACCACTCCCCTCACCTCACCACGGCTCAGGGGAGCGTGCGTTGGACCTCCAGTTCTTCGTCGAGGCGTTCGTCACCATGTTCGTCATCATGGACCCGCCCGGCATCATCCCGCTCTTCCTGGCCTACACCCGCGGCCGTACGGCGCAGGAGCGCAGGCGGATCGCCTGGCAGGCGCCCATCGTCGCGTTCTGCCTCATCGTGCTGTTCGCGGTCTTCGGCCGGGCCATCCTGGGCTACCTGCACGTCGAGGTGGCGGCCATGCAGATCGCCGGTGGCCTGCTGCTCCTGCTGGTCGCCCTGCAACTGCTCACCGGGGAGACCGAGCCGCCCCCCAACACGATGAAGTCCAGCGTGAACGTCGCCCTCGTCCCGCTCGGCACCCCTCTGCTGGCCGGGCCGGGGGCCATCGTGGCGACGATCGTCTTCGCCCAGCAGGCCGGGCAGAAGGAGGGCGGCATCCTGGCGCTGGCCCTGGCCATCGCGGCCGTGCACATCCTGCTCTGGGTGTTCATGCGCTTCTCGGTGACCATCCTCCGGGTCATAAAGGAGAACGGCGTCGAGCTCGTCACCCGCGTCTCGGGCCTGCTGCTGTCCGCCCTCGCGGTGCAGCTCATCATCACCGCGATCCGCACGCTCGTCGGGGCGGGATAGGCCCGTGGGGGTGTGTTGGCCGGTGACAGGCAATGCTGAGGGAATAGACGGGCGAATAGGGTAAATGGGAAGACTATCCGTTACCCGCGCTCGAGCCGCAGGGTGGAGCGAGGCAGTAAAGTTCGGAAGCGTGACAGCGCGTATCGAACGAGTGGTGACCGAGGGCGTCGTCGATGTCGACGGCGCCGAGCACAAGGTCGAGAACAACACCTGGATCCTGGGTGACGATGAGGAGGTCATCGTCATCGATCCCGCGCGTGACGCGGAGAAGATCCTGGAGAAGGTCGGCGAGCGGGAGGTGCTGGCCGTCATCTGCACCCACGGCCTGCCCGACCACGTGGGCGCGGCCATCGAGGTGGCGGCGCGGGACGAGGCCGTGGTCGCCCTCCATCCCAAGGACCGGCCGCTGTGGCGGCTGACCTGGCCGGACACCTGGCCGGACATCGACATGGAGGACGAGGGCGTGTTCGGCGTCGCCGACGTCGAGCTGGAGGTCATGGCCACCCCCGGCGTCTCCCAGGGTGGTGTCTCGCTCTACTGCGAGGCCCTCGACGCGGTCTTCACCGGCAAGACCCTGCAGGCCGACGGGCCCGGCAAGATCGGTGGGGAGTATCCCGCGCTGGCCGACCAGCTCACCGCCATCGGCGGCCGGCTGTTCACCCTGCGCCACGGTATCCGCGTGCTGCCCGCGCACGGCGAGGAGACCACCATCGGCGCCCTGGAGCCGCAGTTCGACGCCTGGCTGTCCGGCTCGCTGACCCGTGGCGAGGTGACCGAGAAGAGCGAGGGCCCGCTGAGCGACGGGACCCGGGCGGCCAAGATCAACCTGAAGCTCCTCGACGAGTAGTCCTCCGTGGACCAGCTCCCCCTTGAGGGTATGCCGCGGCGGCTCTACTCCTGCACGCCGTCGCGGCTGAACACCTGGCTCGACTGTCCCCGGCGCCACCGGTTCACCTACCTGGACCGGCCCTCGCCGCAGAAGGGGCCGCCCTGGGCGCACAACAGCGTGGGGTCCAGCGTGCACAACGCCCTGGCCGCCTGGTGGCGCGAGCCGTACGGACGCCGGACACCGGTGACGGCGGCCACCCTGGTCACCAAGGGGTGGATCAACGAGGGGTTCCGCGACGCCGAGCAGTCGGCGGCCTGGCGTGACCGGGCCCGCGACATGACCGCCGGATACGTCGCCGGCCTCGATCCCGCCGACGAGCCGGTCGGCGTCGAACGGACCGTGGCCACCCGGACCTCCGTCATCGCCGTCTCCGGCCGCATCGACCGGCTCGACCGGCGCGGTGACGAGCTGGTCGTGGTCGACTACAAGACCGGCCGCCGCCCCCTCACCGCCGACGACGCCCGCTCCTCGCTCGCGCTGGCCGTCTACGCCATCGCCTCCTCGCGGGTGCTGCGCCGGCCCTGTCACCGGGTCGAGCTCCACCACCTGCCGACCGGCACGGTCGCCGAGTGGGAGCACACCGACGAGTCCCTGGCCCGCCATCTGAGCCGGGCCGAGGAGATCGCGATCGAGGCATCCGAGGCCGAGGACCGCTACCGGGCCTGGTCGGGCCCGGCGCGGACCGGCGGTGCCGGCCGCACCCCGCCCGAGGTGCCCCCGGAGGTCGACGCGCTCTTCCCGCCCAGGACCGGCCCCCTCTGCTCCTGGTGCGACTTCCGCAGGCACTGCCCGGAGGGCCAGGCGGCCTCGGGCGACCGCCTGCCCTGGGACGGCCTGGCCGACTGACCGCGCGCCTGCGGGTGCCGGGACGCGGCCGGGGTCAGGCGGCGTCCGGCACCCCGGCCGGCCAGCGGCGCGGGTCGGTCAGCCCCCTGAGCCCCCGGCTCACGTCGTAGCCCGCGGCACCCAGGCGGGCCCGGGCCCCGGCGAGCATGTCCCGGGTGTAGGGCATGAACGCGCGGTCGTGGACGGGCTCGGGCACCGAGTTCATGCCCAGCCGGAAGGCCCTCAGCGCCGCGCTCACGGTGCTCGGCGGCACCTCGGGCAGCACGCCGTACAGCTTCCTGGCCCAGTCCGGCAGCGAGTAGTAGCACAGCGCGCCGAACGGGAAGTAGGCGGGTTTGCCGGGGGCGAGCATCCGGAGCTCGGCCGGCAGACGCGGCCACAGCAGGAAGCGCACCGTGGAGGCCGACTCCGGGGTCACCCCCAGCCGGGGCCGCATCCCGGTGAAGTAGTCGTCCAGCTCCGCCATCGAGCCGGGCACGTCCTCGGCGTGCAGGCCCACGTAGGTGGCGCTGCGGCGCTGCTCGGCCAGGTAGCGGTCGGCCTGGCGGTCGCTGAGGCCGAGGCCGGCCCGCCGCGCCACCGACAGGTAGGACGAGACCTCGGCGCAGTGCACCCAGAGCAGCAGCTCGGGGTCGTCCACCCGGTGCGTCCTGCCGGTGTCGGGGTCGTCGATGCGCAGCCGGCGGTGGATCCCCCGGACCCGGCGGCCGATCTCGTCGGCCTCCGCCGGGCTGCCGAACGTGACCCGGCCCACGAAGTCCGCCGTACGGCGGAGCCGTCCGAACGGGTCCTCCTGGAAGTTGGAGTTCTGCCAGACTCCGCGCATCGCGAGCGGGTGCAGCGCCTGCAGCATGAGGCCCCGGACCCCGCCGACCCACATGGAGCGGTCGATGTGCACCAGCCACGTCGCGGTGTGCGGGGGCTGGACGACGATTTCTTCGATGCTCGCCATAGTAAGTAGATGATTACATGGCATTCGACGGGAAATCCAACAGGGGTGGTCGATGACGGGAAACCGCCGGTGAACCGGGGTGGCGGGGCGTCTCAGCCGAGTGAGCGCGTCTCCGCCGCGTTCCAGAACCGGGTGAGCGCGGCGGCCGTCGTCTCGGGGGCCTCCACCGCGGGGGAGTGGGCGGCGCCGGGGACGACCACGCACTCGGCGTTCAGCCGGGCGGCCATCTCCGACTGCATCGACGGCGGCCAGCCGTCGTCGTGCTCGCCGTACAGGACCAGGGTGGGGACCTCGACCTGGGCGAGCTCGTCGCACCGGTCCGGCGCGGAGAGGACCTGCTCGGTCATCGTGGCCATGCCGGTCAGGGAGTTGGCGAACAACCGCTTGCGCAGGAACGCGATGATGTCGTCCGGCACCCCCGCGGACAGGGCCTCCGGCTCCATCCGGGTGTGCCACATGTGCTCCAGGCCGGCCTCGGGCAGCTCCGAGATCATGGTCCGGCCCGCGTGCTCGCGGACGCCCACGATGGCGGCGGGGCCCGAGCTCATCAGCGTGTAGGAGGCGAACTTGGTGCGGCCGTCGATGACCGCCTCCCGGGTGACCAGGCCGCCGAAGGAGTGGCCGACCAGGTGGAGGGGCTCGCCCCCGCCGATCGTGTGCGCCAGGACGTCGATGTCGTTGCCGAGCGCCGCGCAGGTGTAGGCCTGGGGGTCCTCAGGGCCGGCGGTCTCGAACTGCCCGCGCATGTCGACCGCGATGACCTGGCGCCCCGACTGGGCGAGCGTCTGCAGGACCGCGATGAAATCTTCCTTGCTGCCGGTGAGGCCCGGGACCAGCAGGGCGGGCCAGCGCTCGGGGACGCCGCTGACCGGCAGGGCCTCCAGCACGGCGAAGGCACCCACCGACGTCTCGATCTGGCGGGTCCGGACGCCAGGAGGCAGGGTCAGAAATCGCGGCGTACTCACGTGGCCCCACGATACCTCTCTTGGTGACATGGCTCTGTGCGTCTCAGGACGCGAAAAGGGGCGCCACCTCGTGGTCGCGCCCCTTTCCTTCGGTGCCGGCTAGCTCGGGCGGCGTGCGCCCCGCTGCTGGCCCCTGCCCGGCGGGCGGCGGCGGCTCTGCGCCCGTTCGGAGGCCGCCGACGGGGCGATCTCGTCGTCGTCCGTCGCCAGGTCGGGTGACTGGAAGATCACCGCGAACGGGCTCGGGGGGATGATCTTCTCCGGCTGCGGGCGGGGTGCGGGCGCCTCGGCGGGTTCGTCGTCCCAGCGGTCGGTCACGGGCTCCTCCTCCCACTGCGGGACCTCGGCCACCGGCTCACGCCTGCGGCGCGGCCTGTCGGCCTGCTCCGCCGCGGGTCCGTCGGGAGCCTGCGCCCCGGTGCCCTCGGTGAGGCTCACCTCGGGGTTCAGCCCGGCCCTGCGGGTCCGGCCCCGGCGGGGCGCGGTCTCGGCGGACCGGTCGTCACGGTCGTCCTTGCGAGAGGTCACATCCACCTCCACCTCGGGGAGCTCGACGAGCGGGCTCTGGATCCCCTGGGCCGCGGCCGGCGCCGGGGTCTCCTCGGCGGTACGGCCGGCACGTGTGCGACGGCGCTTGGGCTCCTCGACCGGCGCCGCCTCGACGGCCGTCTCCTCCGCCCGCACGTCCTGCACGGTCTCCGCCGCCTCCTCGCCCGACCGGCCGCCGCGGGTGCGGCGGCGCTCCCGGGGGGTGCGGGCGGGACGCTCGCGGCGCTCCTCCCGCTCCTCCTCGCGTCCCCTGCGGGGACCGCGGGAGCGGACGCGCCCGGTCTCGCCGAGGTCCTCGACCTCTTCGGCGGCCAGGCCCGCCCGGGACCGGTTGGCGTGCGGCAGCACGCCCTTGGTGCCCTCGGGGATGCCCAGGTCGCTGAAGACGTGCGGGGAGGTCGAGTAGGTCTCCACGGGCTCGGTGAAGTCGAGCGACAGCGCGTTGTTGATGACCTTCCAGCGGGTGAGGTCCTCCCACTCCACGAAGGTCACCGCGACGCCGGTCTTGCCCGCCCGGCCGGTGCGGCCGATCCGGTGCACGTAGGCCTTCTCGTCCTGCGGGCAGTCGTAGTTGACGACGTGCGTGACGTCGTCGACGTCGATGCCGCGCGCGGCCACGTCGGTGGCGACCAGCACGTCGATCTTGCCGTTGCGGAAGGCCCGCAGAGCCTGCTCGCGCTGGCCCTGGCCCAGGTCTCCGTGGACGGCCGCGGCGGCGAAGCCGCGCCTCTTGAGCTCGTCGACGACCATGTCGCAGGCGCGCTTGGTCTCACAGAAGATCATCGTGAGCCCGCGCCCCTCGCACTGGAGCAGGCGGCCCATGATCTCGATCTTGTCCATCCGGTGCACGCGCCAGACGAACTGGGTCGTCTGCGGCGTGGCCTCGGCCTCGGCGTCGTGGTTCTCGGCCCGCACGTGGGTGGGGCGGGTGAGGTAACGCCGGGACAGGGCGACGATCTCGCCCGGCAGGGTCGCGGAGAACAGCATCGTCTGCCGCTTGTCCGGGATGAGCTTGATGATGCGCTCGATGTCGGGCAGGAAGCCCAGGTCGAGCATGCGGTCGGCCTCGTCGAGGACGAGCACGTCGATCTGGCCGAGGTCGAGGTGCTTCTGCTTGACCAGGTCGAGCAGGCGGCCCGGGGTGCCGACGATGACGTCGACGCCCTGCTTGAGCGCCTCGATCTGGGGTTCGTAGGCGCGCCCGCCGTAGACGGTGAGGATCCGCGAGCCGAGCTTGCCGGCGGCCGTCACCAGGTCTTCGGTGACCTGGACGGCCAGCTCGCGGGTCGGCACGACGACCAGCCCGCGGGGCTTCTTGCGGTTCTTCCGGGGCTTGCCGACACGCTGCAGCATCGCCACGCCGAAGGCGTAGGTCTTGCCGGTGCCGGTGCGCGCCTGGCCGATGATGTCCTGGCCGTTGAGGGCCAGGGGGAGTGCCATCTCCTGAATCGGGAACGGCGTGATGATGCCCTCGGTCTCGAGGGCATCGGCGATCTCTGGTGTGACTCCGAGGTCTCGGAACGTCGTCAGCTTGGCCTGCCTAAATCTCCGTTGAAGGCAAGCCTGTCGGGACCACGGACGCAAAAATCCCCGTGCCCGGGTCCTCGTGGAAGGGCCAGCCCTCTCATGTCATCAGCGACCGCTGCGGCGTCATGCCGACTTCGGGGGCGTCCGGGAGCAGATCTCCTGGATTAACACAGTGCGGTCGCACTTTCTCAGAGCAGTGTACTCGATACCACAACGCGGAACCGATTTCTTAGTATTCCTGATGAATCGCCGGGTCAGTCAACTCGTAGGCTGCCTTCATGAGTGATTCCCCTGCCGGCGTCGCCGACCTGCTCGGCGTGCTCGCCTACGCGGAGCTGACCGCGTTCCTCCGCCTTGCCGAGGATGCCACGCGGCACGCCCCGTCACTGGCCGACCGGGCCGCGCTCGGTGACCTGGCCGCCACCGAATACGCCCATTTCCGGCTGCTCCACGACCGGATCGCCTCGCTCGGGATCGATCCGGAGGAGGCGATGGCCCCGTTCGTCGGGCCGCTGGACGACTGGCACACCCAGACCACCCCGGGAGACTGGCCGGAGGCGCTGGTCAAGGCGTACGTCGGCACCGGGATCGCGCTCGACTTCTACCGGGAGGCCGCCGCCGGCGTGGACGCCGAGACGCGGCGGCTCGTCGACGAGGTGCTCGCGGACGAGGGGCGGTCGCAGTTCGCCGTCGAGCGGGTCGGCGCGGCCATCAAGGAGGACCCCACGCTGAGCGGGCGGCTGGCGCTGTGGGCCAGGCGGCTGGTGGGAGAGTCGCTGAGCCAGGGCCAGCACGTGGCCGCGGCCCGGCCGGAACTCGCCGAGCTGCTGGTGGAGGCGGCCGGGGAGGACATCGGCCGGATGTTCGCCCGGTTGACGGAGGCGCACGGCAGGCGGATGGCCGCCATGGGGTTGACCCCGGGACCCTGATCCGCAGGGGCGGGCGGGCCGGCGGGCGGCCGCTCCGCAGGAGGAGGCCCGGTCCGTTCTCCGACGGCGTCCGCCGCGGGCGGGCGGGGGCGGCTGCGGACAGGTCTGCTGATCGAGCAGCGTGAAGGCGCCGAACGGTTGTAACGTGCGAGATATGAGGGCCTCGCGCCGCTACGGCAGTTCCTTGACGAGATGTGGGCCGAACCGCTGGACTTCGCGCGCCGTGTTACGCAGGGGCGGCGACGACTGTCCGGCCATCACCCTGGGACGGCACCGCGTCCGCCGGGCCCGTCGGCCACGCTGCTGCGGGCTGGGCGAGCGGGACGGGTGCCGCGCGGGCTGAGCCCGCCGCGCGCCCGGCGCCCCGGACCCGCGCCATGGCCGACAGGGGACGGCCTGGCGCGAGCCGTACGGGGTCTAGAGGGTGCCGCCGAAACCGACGGTCCTGGGCTCGTCCTCACCGATCTCGATGAAGCCGAGTGAGGAGATCGGGACGAGGACCCTGCGGCCCTTGCTGTCGGTGATGCCGAAGACGCCGCGTTCGGTGGTGATGGCCTTGCCGAGTTCCTCCTCGACCTGCTCTGCCGACAGGTCGGTCTCCACTACAAGCTCACGGTGCACGGAACGCACGCCGATTTTGATTTCCATAGTGCTCCCTTTCGACGAGGGCTGCTCGTCCCATGGTCGCCCCATCGGGCGCGCGACGCGCCGGTTGATCGCGTCAAGCGAACAGAGGTGTCGGTCAGTGGTCGGCGTTCGTGCGCGGGAAGCCCGAGATCCCGCGCCAGGACAGCCGGGCGATGAGCTGGGTGGCGGCGTCCTTGGGGATGGAGCCGTTGCTGCTGATCCAGTAGCGGGCGCTGACCTCGGCCATGCCGACCAGGCCGACGCCCAGCAGCCGCGCCTCGTCGCTCGAGCAGCCGGTGTCCTCCTGGATGACCTGGCTGATCATCTCGGCGCTCTCGCGGAGGTTGCGCTCGATGCGCTGGCGGACCGAGGCGACGTTGCGCAGGTCCGACTCGAAGACCAGGCGGAACGCCTCGCCCTGACCGGAGACGAAGTCGAAGAAGGCGCCGATCGCGGCCTGGACACGCTGCTTGTTGTCGGTGGTGGAGGCCAGCGCGTCGCGGCAGCGGGCGATCATGTCGTCCACGTGGAGGTCGAGCAGGGCCAGGTAGAGCTCCTGTTTGCCGGGGAAGTGCTGGTAGAGCACCGGCTTGCTGACCCCGGCCCGCTCGGCGATGTCGTCCATCGCGGCCGCGTGGTAGCCGTTCTCCACGAACACTTCCTGCGCCGCGCTGAGCAGCTGGCGGCGACGGGCCATTCGGGGCAGCCGGGTGCCCCGGGGCTTGGCGTCCGGGGTAGCGGTCACGGCGTTCTCCTTGCGGGTGCTCCTGCTGTCTTGAATCATCCTACGCGCGGGTAACTCGGGTCAGCGATAGCCGCGTGACCCGGGTCAACGGTAGTCGTCCTCGTCCAGCTCCACCGTGCGGCTCTGCTCGGCGGCGTCGGCGGGGTCGGCCTCCAGCGGGATGTGGTCGGGCCATTCGGGGCCGTCGGCGTCCACCGACTGGTGCTGCTCGGCCACGTCGGCCTCGGGCGCCTCGGGCGAGGTCTCCCCGGGCCAGTCGCCGACGTCGTCGCTTGCCCGGCGGTGCTGTTCGGCCGCGTCGGCCTCGGGCGCCTCGATCCCGATCTCCTCGGAGCGGGCGTCCTCGGGCTCTTCCCCGTGCAGGCTGTCGTCGCGCACATCCATCTCTGACATCCGCTCTGTTTCCGTTCTCCTGCGAACACCGGACATCGCCAAGCGTACGGCGTCGGGTCCCGCCTGCTGAGAAAGGCATGGCATCGGGTCTGCCATGAGGGGTACCTGCCCGGTTGGTGAGTGTTTGCAGTTACTTGGCGCCATTTCCGAACATGTGCGCGAAACTTGACGGGTAACTCCAAGGCAGGGGGTCGCCATGCGGAGCATCTGGAAAGGCACGGTCTCGTTCGGGCTGATCACGATCCCGGTCAGGCTGTTCGGCGCGACGGAGCGCCGTGACGTCACCTTCCACCTGGTGCACGGGGAGGACGGCGGCCGGATCAGGTTCCGCCGGTTCTGCCAGGTGTGCGAGGAGGAGGTCTCGTTCGCCGACGTGGCCAAGGGCTACGAGTTCCCCAACGGGGACATGGTCGTGCTCGCCGGCGACGACTTCGAGGACCTGCCGCTGTCCACCTCGCGCAGGATCGAGGTGCTCCAGTTCAGTCCGGCGGACCAGATCGACCCGATCCTGCTGGACAAGTCCTACTACCTGGAGCCGGACGCCGTCGGGGTCAAGCCGTACGCGCTGCTCCGTGACGCGCTGGAGCGGTCGGGGCTGGTGGCGGTCGTCAAGGTGGCGCTGCGGCAGCGCGAGTCCCTGGCGACGCTCCGGGTCCGCGAGGGGGTGTTCGTGCTGGAGACCATGCTCTGGCCGGACGAGGTGCGCCCGGCGGACTTCGCGTTCCTGGAGGAGGGCGTCGACGTCCGGCCGCAGGAGGTGAGGATGGCGGAGTCGCTGATCGAGGCGATGGTCGCGGACTTCGACCCCTCCGCCCACAAGGACGCCTACCGGGAGGCGGTCCACGAGGTCATCGAGGCGAAGGTCGCCGGCCGGGAGATCGTCCCCGCCGAGGTCCCGGTCGAGGAGGGGCCGCCGGCCGATCTGATGGCCGCCCTCCGCGCCAGCGTCGAGGCGGCCAAGAAAGACCGCCGTGGCACGGCTCCGGCGAGGGAGAGGGCCCCTGCGGAGCCCGCCGCCGGAGAGGCCGGAAATGCCGGAGGCACCGGAGAGGCCGGAGACACCGGAAAGGCCGGAGAAAAGGAAAAGGCCCCACGTAAACGGAATGCGCGCCGTCCGGCGTGAACGGGCGGATGAACGCCGACGCGCCGGAGACCGGTTTCTCCGTGGAGTGAGGGCTCCAGACTCGAAAGCCTGGAGCCCTCACCCGGAATGCCGAGAAAAGCGATTTCACGCGCCGGCTGAGAATCGAAGACCCGGAAACCGCCTTTCGAGTGCCCGTGTCCTCCGCGTGATCACGGCTCCCTGTGGGGAATCGCGATCCCGCTGGACACGGGCACCCCGCTCCTCCGCCGTGGGCCCGAAGCCATTGCCCCGCCGTGGGCCTGGAGCGGGCAACAACGGTGGATCGGGGCGTGGACGGTCAGATGTCTCGACCACCCGCCGCGCTCAGAGCCGAGCGCGACCCCGGTCCGGCGTCCAGCCCGGAAGGCTAGACGTTGTTGTTGTTGTTGTCGTTCTGGGCGTCCTCTTCATTGTTGTTGTTGTTGTTGATGTTGATGTTGAACTTCTGACGGTGGTGGCGGTGGTGGCACGAGCGGTTGCCCCGCCAGCCGCCCCAGCCGCCGCAGCGCCACCGGCGGTGGCAGCCGCAGCCGGCCCAGCCCCAGTTGGCCTGGAAGGAGGCGATGGAGGTGGTGGTCGCACCGGCGGCGGCGTTGGCCGCGGTGGTGACGCCGCCGAGAGCGGCGCCGCCACCGGCCATCGCCGTGCTGAGTGCGAGACCTGCGATGACACTCTTGAACTTGGGCATTGCGTTTCCCCCTTGAAAGGATCGGTTGCCCCGTTTAAGGCATTTTCCGGAGTGATCGAAAAATGCCCCGGGATGGTCGCTAATGGTCCATCCCTGGTTGTCTTGATTTCCTGGCATCTCGGGTGACAAACGGAGATTAGCGGCTTTTACTATCTGCTTATCCGTTTATTGATGATGTTGGACTTTATCTGTGAGTTTTGGAGTGGAATGTGTTTAATGTCGCATTTGTGTGCGGGCTGCACGGCGGGGGCTATCGTTAAAGGAAGGCGGACAAAGGCGGACAAAGGAGGATGTGTGAGTGTCGAGCCGATTCCGAGCTGGCCGGGTGAGCTGATCGAGCTGGGGGAGCGGAGCGTCCATGTGCGCTCGACCCCGCCCGGCCCCACCGAGACGGCCGTCTACGTGCACGGCCTGGCGGGCTCGGCGACCAACTGGACCGATCTGATGGGCGAGCTGTCCGACGTGGTCACCGGCCACGCGATCGACCTGCCCGGATCCGGCTACTCGCCCGAGCCCCCCGGTGGCGACTACTCGGTCGGCGCCCACGCCGGGACCGTCGCCGCGCTGATCGAACGGGTCGCCACCGGGCCCGTCCACCTGTTCGGCAACTCCCTGGGCGGCGCGGTCTCGGTGCGGGTCGCCGCGACCCGCCCGGAGCTGGTCCGTTCCCTCACGCTCATCTCGCCGGCCCTGCCCGACCTGCTGCCCAGATACGGCCCGGCGCGGGTGGCCCTGTCGGCGGTGCCGAGGCTGGGCGAGTGGGCCGCGACGCAGCTGGCCGCCCTGCCGGCCGAGCGCAGGCTCAACGCCACGCTCGCCATGTGCTACGCCGACCTCGGCCGGCTCCACCCGGAGCGGCTGCGGGAGGCTGCCGAGGAGCTGCGCCGCAGGGACGGCCTGCCGTACGCGGCGGCCGCGCTGGTCGGCTCGGCCCGGGGCATCGTCGCCGAATACTTCAGGCGCGGCGCGGAGAACCTGTGGCGGCAGGCGGCCCGGGTGACCGCGCCCACGCTGGTCGTCCACGGCCGCCACGACCGGCTGGTCAACCCGCGCATGGCCGCGCGGGCCGGACGGACCTTCCCGCACGTGCGGCTGGTGCTGCTGCCCGACGCCGGGCACGTGGCGCAGATGGAACTGCCCGGAAGGGTGGCCCGTGAGGCCCGGCGTCTGATAGGTGAGACTGCTCCCGTCCCGATTGGGAATGACTGAGGCACCGCGTTAGGTTGTGAGTGGTGCGTGCTGTGCCCAGCCGCACCGCCATGACGCCCTGAAACGGGAGTGGAACTGTGTCGTTGCCACCGCTGGTAGAGCCGGCAGCCGAGCTGACCGTCGACGAGGTGCGCCGTTATTCGCGCCATCTGATCATCCCCGACGTGGGCATGGCCGGGCAGAAGCGCCTGAAGAACGCCAAGGTGCTCTGTGTGGGCGCCGGCGGCCTGGGCTCGCCGGCCCTGCTGTACCTCGCCGCCGCGGGCGTGGGCACGCTCGGGATCATCGACTTCGACGTCGTCGACGAGTCCAACCTGCAGCGCCAGGTCATCCACGGCCAGTCCGACGTCGGCCGCCTCAAGGCCGAGAGCGCCGCGGCCAGCGTCCGGGAGATCAACCCGCTGGTCGACGTGGTCGTCCACAACGTGGCGCTGACCACCGACAACGTCATGGAGATCTTCTCCCAGTACGACCTGATCGTGGACGGCACCGACAACTTCGCCACCCGCTACATGGTCAACGACGCGGCCGTCCTGCTCGGCAAGCCGTACGTCTGGGGTTCGATCTACCGCTTCGACGGCCAGGCGAGCGTCTTCTGGGCCGAGCACGGCCCCTGCTACCGCTGCCTCTACCCCGAGCCCCCGCCCCCCGGCATGGTCCCCTCCTGCGCCGAGGGCGGCGTGCTCGGCGTGCTCTGCGCCTCGATCGGCTCCATCCAGGTCAACGAGGCCATCAAGCTGCTCACCGGCATCGGCGAGCCGCTGGTCGGCCGACTGATGATCTACGACGCCCTGGAGATGAACTACCGCTCGGTCAAGGTCCGCAAGGACCCCGAGTGCGTGCTCTGCGGCAAGAACCCGACGGTCACCCAGCTCCTGGACGACTACGAGGCGTTCTGCGGCGCGGTCTCCCAGGAGGCCCAGGACGCCGCCTCGGGCTCCACGATCACCGCGACGGAGCTCAAGTCCATGCAGGACGCCGACGAGAACATCTACGTGATCGACGTCCGCGAGCCGAACGAGTACGAGATCGTCTCCATCCCCGGCGCCGTGCTCATCCCCAAGGGCGAGTTCCTCAACGGCTCCGCGCTGGAGAAGCTCCCCCAGGACAAGCGCATCGTCCTGCACTGCAAGTCCGGCGCCCGGTCGGCCGAGGTCCTGGCGATCGTCAAGAACGCCGGCTTCTCCGACGCCGTCCACGTGGGCGGCGGCGTGCTGAGCTGGGTCAAGACGGTCGACCCGAGCCTGCCGAGCTACTGACCCCCATACCGGATACCGGCCACCGACGACGCCCCGCGGAGCACCGCTCCGCGGGGCGTCGTGTCGTTCCGCCCCCAAGTGCCTTCTAATCCGTCTGATCTGGGCGGAACGGCGGATGACACCCTCCTCGCCGCATTAAGGTCAGAGACGTGAACGGAGCCCCAGGTCAGCGGCGGCCTGCCTGGCCGACGCTGGTCGCGGCGTCCGTGCTGACGCTGACCTGCGCGGTGGTGGCCGGGGTGGCTTCGAGCATCGCGGGGACGGAGCTCACCCGCGGCCCGAGCGTGGCGGAGCTGGAGCGGGCCGCCGCCGGTGAGATGGCCCGGCGCTGGCAGGTGTGGCCCGCCGGGCGGGTCTTCCCCGAGACCATCAGCTACGCCGCCGAGCAGGGCGGGGAGGAGAAGGCGCGCCGCGTGGGCATCTCGCCGGAGACCCGCTGCGACAAGGGGGTGGACGCCAAGCTGGGGAAGGCGCTGCGCCGGGCGGGCTGCCGGGGCATCCTGCGCGCCACCTATCTCGACGCGCTCCAGGGCGTCGTCGTCACCGTCGGCGTCGCGGCCTTCCCGGGAGAGGCGGGCGCGGCCGCGGCCAAGGCGGCGCTGCCCAGGGGCGGCCGCCCCTCCCCGGGCCTGAAGGCGCTGGCCTTCCCCGGCACGGTCACCGACCGCTTCACCTCGGCGGGGCGGCAGCACAGCCTGGTGCGGCAGGCCGGACCGTACGTGGTGATGACCACGGTCGGCCAGATCGACGGCCGTCCGGCCAGGGCGGTGGGGGAGCAGCGGCCGACCATGTTCGCCTTCACCGGCGACATCGCCGACAGGGTCCTCGCCGACCTGTCCACGCCCGTGCGGCCCGACTGCGTCTCGGAGGAATGGCGATGCTGAGGTGGGCGGGCGCCGTCGGGGCGCTGGCCGTGATCGCGCTGGGGACGGCGCCCGCCGCGCACGCCGACGACGTCCGGGGCAGCCAGCGTCAGGTGCTGCGGACCCTCGACCTGCCCAGCGCCTGGCGGACCTCCATGGGCGGGGACGTGACCGTGGCGGTGCTGGACTCGGGGGTGGACCCCGCCCATCGTGACCTGGCCGGCTCGGTGACCGAGGGCAAGGACTTCACCGCGGGGGCCAACCCGCCGGGAGTGGCCCCCCTGCGGCTGCACGGGACCTACATGGCCTCGCTCATCGCCGGGCACGGGCACGGCCCCGGCGGGGCGGACGGGGTGATCGGGGTCGCGCCCAGGGCGAAGGTGCTGTCGGTCCGGGTGATCCTGGAGGACGAGGAGCCGGGATTCCGGGAGTTCAACACCGCCGAGCGGTTCGAGAACGTGGTGGCCAGGGGGATCAGATACGCCGTGGACCACGGCGCGGACGTGATCAACATGTCGATCTCCAAGGAGCTGGCGACCAAGGAGGAGCGCGCGGCGGTCCGTTACGCGATCTCCAGGGGGGTCGTGCTCGTCGCCGCGGCGGGCAACGAGGGGGCGGGCAAGCCCGACTCCACCGGTTACGCCCCCTACTCCTACCCGGCGGCCTTCCCGGGGGTGGTCTCGGTGGCCGCGGCCGACCGGGGGCTGCGCAGGGCCTCCTTCTCCAACTGGAACCCCTCGGTCCTGGTGGCCGCGCCCGGGGTGGACATCCTCGGCGCGGGCCCCGGCGACGAATACTGGGTCGGCCGCGGCACCTCCCAGGCGACCGCGCTGGTCTCCGGCGTCGCTGCGCTAATAAAAGCGAAATATCCGAAAATGTCGCCCGCGCTGGTCGCGCAGGCGCTCACCACCGGAGCGGTCCGGCGGCCGAGCGGAGGTTACGACACCGGCATGGGCTTCGGCGTCGTCAACGCCCCCCGGGCACTCGCCGAGGCCGCCAGGATCTCCCGTCACACCCTCACCGCCGGCCCCGGCAGCCACGACCCCGCACGCCCGCTGGGCCGGGGGGTGGCCCCGGTGCAGGTGATCCACCGGGACCAGCACAAGATCACGGTGTACGGAGGGGTGGCGGCGGCCGCCGGGCTCGGCGCGGTCGCGTCCCTGGCGGTGATCGCCGTGCTGGTGGGGCGGGCGCGGTCGGCGGCCCGGTCCGCGGACGCGGCGGAGCCCCCGGTCCCGGCTACGTGAGTGCGCCGGACCGCCTGTGACGGTCCCCGGTTCTGGTTCTGTGAGGGTGCCGGGCTGCCCGTGACGATCCCCGAGTGTGCCGGGTCGCCTGTGACGGTCCCCGGTCCCGGTGCGCGGACGCAGCCGACTCTCACGGACCGTGACATCACAAACGCACTCCGACGATAGGGCGGCAGCGCCCTGCGACGTAGCATCGAGGTATGTCGAAGCCGGAGCGGCCCCAGGAGCCAGGACGGCGACCGGAGGCCTCGGCGTCTCCCGCCCGCGACGGCCGCCCGCCGCCCGGCTCCTGGACGCCGCGCGCGGGCGGCACCCGGGTGCGGCGGGTCTCCCCGTCCGGCACCGCCGCCCGGCGGGTCCGGGTCCGGGCCTGGCCCGCGGCGGGCCGTGACCGCCTGGCGGCCGAGCGCGCCGAGCGCGCCACCCTGGAGCAGGGGATCCGGTTCCGGACGATCTTCCTGATCCTGATGGGCACGATCCTGGCGATCGGCGCGAGCGATGTGCTGACCGGTGCGGTCGGGCTGCTCCGGGAGACCGCCGCCCGCCCGCTCACGGCCGCCGAGCAGGCCCGCTACATCAAGGACGACATCGCCAGGCGCTGGCACGCCTGGTCCACCGATCTGGTCTTCCCCACGGAGCTTCAGTACATCGGCCTCGGCCGGGCCCAGCAATACGCCCGGCGGGTCGGTCTCGCCCCCGAGGTCCCCTGCAGGTCCGGCATGGACGCCTCGACGGGCTCCGTCCTGGCCCAGTACGGCTGCCGCACGCTGCTGCGGGCCACCTACGTGGACCAGACCTCCACGTTCGTCATCACCGTGGGCGTCGCGGTGCTCCGGGACGAGGAGACGCGGATCGCCGCGACCGCGCAGTTGCCGGTGGACGACCGCGTGGGGGTGCGGCCGGTGGCCTTCCCCGGCACGCCCAGCGAGCTGTTCGGCGCCGCCCAGCGGCAGCGCAACGCCTGGGTCGCGGTCGGCCCCTACGTCGTCTTCTCCACCGCCGGCTACAGCGACGGGCGCACCCGCGCGTCGATCTCCCCGGAGGAGATCCTGCACAGCGAGCTGTGGCCGGCGGCGCAGGCGGTGGCCGGGCGCATCGCCCGTGCCCTGGGCGACGAGCCCAGCGCCGTGCCGCAGTGCACCCAGGGAAACGTGTGTTGAGGCGGCGGGCCTGGGCGGCGGGCGCCCTGGCGGCTCTCTCCCTGACGGTCGCCACCCCGGTGGGCGCCGCCGACGTGCGCGCGGACCAGCGCTGGGTGCTGGAGGCGATGAACGTCGAGCAGGCATGGAAGACCACCAAAGGCGCGGGCGTCACCGTGGCCCTGGTGGACAGCACGGTGGACGGCGGCGTCGCGGAGCTGCGCGGCCGGGTCGTCTCCGGCCCCGACATGGGTTCGGCGCAGCCCGCGGAGGGCGGCCCCGACGCGGGCTGGCACGGCACGGCGATGGCCTCGCTCATCGCCGGAGCGGGCAACGGCGCCGACGGCCTCCTCGGCACCGCGCCCGAGGCGCGGATACTGTCGCTGCCGCTGGTCCTGCGGGGCGGGCCGGAGAACCGGACCGCCCAGCCGGAGGCGGACCTGCGGACGCAGAGCGACAGCCCGGTGGCGCGCGCGATCCGCTACGCCGCCAATCATGGGGCCAAGGTCGTCAGCATGTCCCTGGGCGCCTACGGGCCGCACAAGGCCGAACGCGAGGCGGTCTCCTACGCGCTGTCGCGGGGCGTGGTGCTGGTCGCGGCCGTCGGCAACGACGGAGGCTCCGAGCACTCCCTCGACAACGCCACCTCCTTCTGGAACTTCCCCGCCGGATACTCCGGGGTCATCGGGGTGGGCGCGGTCGACGTGACGGGCCGGCCGGCCCCGTTCAGCAGCGACAACCTGTCGGTGCTGGTCTCCGCGCCGGGCGTGGACATACCGGTGGTGATCCCGGGCGGCGGCTACCGCTCCGCGGAGGGCACCAGTGCCGCGGCGGCACTGGTTGCGGGGGTCGCCGCACTCATAAAAGCGAAATATCCAGATATCCCGCCGCAGTTGGTGTCGCGGGCCCTCACCTCCACCGCCACATCCGCCCCCGCCGCCGGATACGACGACCACGTCGGATTCGGGGTCGTCGACGCCGGCGCGGCGCTGGCCAGGGCGGGAGAGCTGATGAGCCGTACGGCGCAGGCGTCCCCGCCGGCGGTCCAGCACTTCGGCGCGGGATCCCTGTCCCGGGAGCCCGCCCGGCCCGGCCCCGACCCGTTCCGGCTCGGTCTGTACGGCGTGGGCCTGATCGGCGGGCTGCTGGCCTTCGGCGGGGCCGTGGTGATGCTCACCCGGCGGTCGGGGCCGGCGGCTCCGGCGGCCGGGCAGGCCGGGGAACGGGCGGCCGGGCAGGCCGGGCCGTGGCCGTGAGCCGGGCCGCGGGACATCGGGGCGTTGAATCGATTGGAACGCTTTTTGGACACTGTTCGGACGCGGTGGGGCGGATGACGGCCCTGGCGGTCGGAGGATCGCCGGATGTTCGCTAGGGTCGCCCCTCATGGGGTACGAGTTGCGCGTGGAGCGCCCGGCGCCTCTCGCCTTCGCGGAACTCGCGACAGTGCTGGGGCAGGCGGGGTTCGAGTTCCGCGGTTCGCAGGAGGTGGGCGAGGTCCTGGCCCGCCACGACGGGGCCGTTCACGCCATAGCCGTCTGGAACGGCGGCCTGTCCGGCACGCCTGGATCCGACTGGCAGGTGGCCCAGCTGGCGCGGGTCTCCGCCCTGCTGGGCGCGCGCCTGGTCGGCGAGGACGGGGAGTCCTACGCGATCCGTGACGGCCTCGTCGAGCAGCTGAACGGCTCGGCGGCCTACGAGTTCGGCAAGCTCGACGAGATCCTCGCGGCCGGGCCAGCCGTATGGAGCCAGTAGGCCACCCGCCCCCGTACGCCGAGCGGGTGCTCGACCTGGTCGAGCGCATCCCGCCCGGGATGGTGATGTCCTACGGTGACATCGCCGAATACCTCGGCGAGGGAGGTCCCCGCCAGGTCGGGAAAGTCATGTCCACCTGGGGTGGAGGCGTGCCCTGGTGGCGTGTCGTGCACGCCGACGGGACCCCGCCGCCGGGCCACGAGCAGAGGTGTCTGGCGCAGTGGCGGCAGGAGCGGACCCCGCTGAGGGGCGCCCGCGCGGACATGCGCTCGGCGCGATGGGACGGGATGCCGGAAAGCACGGCGTAACCGGCTCCAGCGCGGCCCACTAACATGGCCTAGGACAGCGGTCTGTCCGAAAGGCGGTGCCTCCCCCATGGCCACCGGCACCACACCAGCGCGGTCCGGCGGCGATTCCGCCCCCGACCGCCTACGGGCTGTTCAAGATCTCTGTGACCGGGGAGAACCGCTCGAATCGATCATGGCGGCGGTGCTCGCCGAGGGGCTGACCCCGGCCGAGCGCCGCAGGTTCGACGCCGACGCGCTGGCCGGCCCGCTCGGCTCCCGGCTCGATCTGGCGGTCAAGCGCGGCGCCGCCCGCCGTCGTGAGTTCGTCACGGCCGTCAAGCCCTACCTCGCCGGCGTGGACGCGCGGGTCAAGCGCGACCTGCCGGTGGCCCGCAGGATCGCCTTCCACCTGGTCGAGCACCGGGAGGTGGACGACCTCGCCGACGGCGACGCGCTGCAGAAGATCGCCGCGGCCGCGGCGGAGCCGTCCAGGCGGGTCCGCAGGAAGCTGCGCTGGTATGCGGACCTGCCGCTCCAGGACGAGCTGCCGGAGGCCATGTACCGGCTGCGCGCCGCCGACCTGATCCCGATGACCCAGGTCGAGGACGTCTCCTGGTCCGGTGGCCGGCTGCGGATCAGCGGCCACGCCTACCTGGCCGGGCTCTCGGTCCGCAGCCCCCGGTTCAACCGCGCCACCGTCGTGCTGCGCGGTCCTCGCTGGCTGCCCCCGGTGCGGCTGCGCACCCGCAGGATCTTCCATCCGGAGGCCACCCACGGCGCCGAGGAGGCCGGCTGCAACTACGACTGGTCCGGCTTCACCGCCGAGCTGCACCCCTGGGCGCTGCGCTGGCGAGCCGCGGCGCGGGCCGTCGTGCGCGGCGGCAAGCGGCTGCTCCGCCATCGGGCCGTCGTGCGCGACACCACCACCTGGCGTGCCGAGATCGTGATCTGGAGCCGGGGCGCCCGTGCCAAGGGCCTGCTCCGCGGCCCTTCCATCGGCCGCACCGAGCGTCCCCGGGGCCTGGACCTCGGCGGTGGCCGGTGGGTCCGCCCGGTCTGGACCTCCGACCGCGCCCTCCAGGTCGTGCTCCAGCCCACCCGGGCCGAGCTGACGGAGGTGCGGCTGGAGGGCGACCGGCTGGAGCTGAAGGTGTTCCTGCCCGGCCGGGGGCACAACAAGGGCCACGCGCGCCTGGACGGCCACCGGATGTCGGCCGACTTCACCCCGGTCGAGGGGGGCACCGAGGTCGTCGTGCCGCTCGCCGTGCCCTCGCTGCTGCAGGAGCGCGACGGCGGCCGGCTCTGGATCGAGCCCAAGGGCGACCCGGCGGCCGCGGTCATGCTCGGCCGGGCCGAGGAGAGCCGCTCGGTCGTCGGCGAGCGGGAGATCACCGTGCTGGGCGACCGGCGCGACCGGGTGATCGTCTCCGCGCACCGGATCCGCCCGATCATCTCGGCGGCGACCTGGGACGAGAACGGCGCGCTCACCCTCGAAGGCTCCTATCCGGGCTCCGGGGCGGCCGAGCTGACGCTCAGGCACCGCACCGGGCTCATCCACACCGTCGCGCTGGAGCGGGCCGGATCCCGCTTCTCGGCGCGGTTCGCGCCCGCCGCGATGCCCCGCTTCGGGGAGACCGTGCCGCTGGGCAGCGGGAGCTGGAGCATGGCGGTCCGCGACCCCGCCGGGCAGATCGTGCCGCTCCGGGTCGACCACGCCGTCCTCGACTCGCTGGACGAGGAGCCCAAGCTCCGCGACGGCCGGGAATACCGCCTGGTCTCCACCCGGTTCGACGTGCCGGTGCTGACCGTCGCCGAGCACCGGCCCGACGACGAGAAGGGCGCCGGCGGCCTCTACGCCCTGCGGCGCTCGTTCTACCCGGCCGAGCGGGCCCGCGAGCTGAGCGACGCGACCGTCTACGTCGCCTACGACGGCCGGCAGTACGAAGGCAACGTCCGGGCGATCTACGAGGAGCGCGTCCGGCGCGGTGACGACCGTGAGCACATCTGGGTGGTCAAGGACGGGGCGTTCGTGCCGCCGGGCTCGACGGAGCTCGGGTTCGGCTCCGACATCCGGCCGACGGTGGTCCGCGCGGGCAGCCGCGAGCACTACGCGGTGCTCGCGCGCTCGCGCCACGTGGTGACCAACGGCTTCCTGCCACCGTGGTTCCGCGCCCGCGAGGACCAGATGGTCGTGCAGACCTGGCACGGCAGCCCGCTCAAGCGCCTGGGCAACGACCTGCCGCACATGTCCCGCGACCCGAAGCCGCCGGCCTGGCACCGGCAGGCGGTCGAGGTGCGGGGCTGGGACCTGCTGGTCTCACAGAGCCCGTGGGCCACCCCGATCCTGCGCAAGGCGTTCGGCTACCAGGGCGAGGTCCTGGAGAGCGGCTACCCGCGCAACGACGTGCTGTCGGCCCCCGACCGGGACGAGCTGGCCGCGCGGGTACGCCGCAGGCTCGGCATCGCCGAGGGCGCCAAGGTGGTGCTCTACGCGCCGACCTTCCGCGACTACGACCGCAAGAACGCCTCGCTCCGGCTGGACCTGGCCGAGGCGCGGCGGGTGCTCGGTCCCGGCCACGAGTTCCTGATCAGGGCGCACTCGATGCAGGCGGCGCCCAACGTGCCCCGGGGCCTCGGCCGCGATGTCACCACGTATCCGGACATGGCGGACCTGCTGCTGGTCGCCGACGTGCTGATCACCGACTACTCCTCCGTCATGTTCGACTTCGCCGCGACCGGGCGGCCCATGCTCTTCTTCACCCACGACCTGTCGCGCTACTCGGCCAAGCGGGGCCTCTACCTCGATCTGACCGCCGAGGCCCCCGGGCCCCTGCTGACCACCGGCGCCCAGGTGATCGAGGCGGTGCGGACGATCGACGAGGTGGCCGCCGCGCACGCCGAGCGGTACGAACGCTTCCGGCGCGGCTACGCCCCCCGCGACGACGGCAAGGCGACCGCCCGGCTGGTCGATCACGTCTTCGTCTCCTGACCCGGTTCCGTCTCCTGACCCGATTCCGTCTCCTGGCCCGGTTCCGGGCCGGACCGGCCGCGGCGGCGATCAGATGGCATGCGTCACTGCGCGCTCCCGTCCACCTGCCGCCGCACCGGCCCGGGGCGGCCCGGCCTCCGGCGCCACGCTCGCCCCTGTGCCGGTCTGAGCTGGGCATACGCCTCCGACGACCAAGAAAGACGGCCCGGACGGCCCGGCCGTCCGGCTGATCGGATCGACGTTCCGCCATGCCGCGCACCCGGAGTCGGCACGATCATCGCCCGAGATCTGGTGGAATGGCGAGTTGTGAGTGGCCAGGGCTGGCGTTTGGTGCGTCGTGAGGGTGCGGGGAGAGCTGTTGCCCCCGTGCTCGACGAGCATCAGCGGGCGGTGGTGGCCCATGGGAGCGGCCCGCTGCTCGTGCTCGCCGGGCCCGGCACCGGCAAGACCACCACGATCGTGGAGACCGTGGTGGACCGGATCGAGCGCCGCGGCGTGGATCCCGAGCGGGTGCTCGTCCTCACCTTCAGCCGCAAGGCCGCCGAGGAACTGCGCGAACGTATCACCGGCCGGATGCGCCGCACCACCCGGACCCCCCTCGCCCTCACCTTCCACAGCTACGCCTACGCGCTGCTCCGCCGCGAGGCCGTGCTCGCCGGGGGCGTGCCGCCCCGCCTGCTGACCGGTCCCGAGCAGCTCCTGGAGATCCGCCGCCTGCTCCACGGCGAGCTGGAGGACGGCGCCCCGCACTGGCCGGACGACATGCGCGAGGCGCTCAAGACCCGTGGTTTCGCCCAGGAGCTGCGCGACTTCCTGGCCCGTGCCGCCGAGCGGGGTCTCGACGGCGACGAGCTGGTCGAGCTGGGCCGCCGGCACGGCCGTCCCGACTGGGTGGCCGCCGGACGGTTCGCCGACCGCTACCAGTCCAGGTTCGACCTGGACATGGAGCCGGTGCTCGACTACTCCGACCTGATCCGCACCGCCGGCGGCCTGCTCACCGACCCCGAGGTGCGGCTGCGCGAGCGCGCCGCCTACGACGTCGTCCTCGTGGACGAATACCAGGACACCGATCCGGCCCAGGAGTTCCTGCTCCAGCAGCTGGCGGGGGAGGGCCGCGACCTCGTCGCGGTCGGCGACCCCGACCAGTCGATCTACGGCTTCCGCGGCGCCGACGTGCGCGGGATCATGCGCTTCCCGGAGAGCTTCCCCACGGCCGACGGCGAGAACGCGCCCGTCATCGCCCTGCGCGTGTGCCGCCGCAGCGGCCCCGAGCTCCTGAGGGCCTCCCGCCGCGTCGCCGCGCGCCTGCCCGCGACCCCGGGTGGTGCCGCCCACCGCGACCTGCGCGCGCTGCCGGAGGCCGAGCCCGGCGACGTCCGGGTGGTGGTGACCGACGGGGCCACGCAGGAGGCCGCGGTCGTGGCCGACACGCTGCGCCGGGCGCACCTGCTGGACGGGGTCCCCTGGTCGCGGATGGCGGTGCTGGTCCGCTCGGCCACGCGCCAGGTGCCGCTGCTGCGCCGCGCCCTGGTCACGGCCGGGGTGCCGGTCGTCGTGGGCGGCGGTGCGCTGCCGCTGTTCCAGGAGCCGGGCGTGCGGCCGCTGATCAGGCTCATCCAGGTCGCCCTCCACCCGGAGACCCTCGACGAGGGGGTGGCCGAGGAGCTGCTGACCGGCGCGCTCGGCGGCACCGACATGATCGGGGTGCGCCGCCTGCGCCGGGCCCTGCGGATCGCCGAGCACGAGGCGCTGACGGACCCCGACGGACGCGACCTGGTGGACCACTCCGGCGAGCGCGACGCCGCCGAGCCGCGCTCGTCGGGTGAGCTGCTGGTCGCGGCCCTGAAGGACGTGCGGGAGCTGGTCCGGGTGGAGCCGCACGTGGCGCTGCCCGCCGAACGGCTCGCCCGGCTCATCTCCGGCGCCGCCGAGGCCGTACGGCAGGGCGGCACCGCCGAAGACGTGCTCTGGACCGTCTGGCAGGCCACCGGGCTGGCCGAGAAGTGGACCGAGACGAGCGTCGCGGGCGGCTTCCGGGGCACCATGGCCGACCGCGACCTCGACGCGGTGGTGGCGCTGTTCGACCACGCGGCCAGGTTCGTCGACCGGCTGCCGCACGCGGGCGTCGAGGTGTTCGTCGAGGACCTGGTCGCCCAGGAGATCCCCGGCGACTCCCTCGCCGCGCGCGCCCCCGACACCGAGTCGGTGCGGATCCTGACCGCGCACCGCGCCAAGGGCCTGGAGTGGGACGTCGTGGTCGTCGCCGGCGTGCAGGAGGGGGCCTGGCCGGACCTGCGGCTGCGCGGGTCCATCCTGAGCACCGACGACATGGTCGCCAGGGCGGAGGGATCGGAGCACGAGAACCCGGCCGCCGTCTCCGCCGCGCTGGCCTCCCAGCTCCTGGCCGAGGAGCGCCGGCTGTTCTACGTGGCGGCGACCAGGGCCAGGCACAGGCTCATCGTCACCGCCGTGGGCGGCGACGACAGCGAGGAGCGGCCCTCCCGGTTCCTCGGCGAGCTGGTGCCCGGAGCGGCGGAGGAGACGGTCGTCGACGAGCGCTCCCGCTGGCTGAGCATGTCCGCCCTGGTGGCGGACCTGCGTTCGGCCGTCTCCGACCCGACCCGGCCCACCCCGCTGCGCAGGGCCGCCGCCGGGCACCTGGCCAGGCTCGCCGCCGCCGGGGTGCCCGGTGCCCACCCCAACGAGTGGTACGCCCTCACCCCGATCTCCGACGACCGCCCGCTGAGCTGGCCCGACGACATCGTGCGCGTCTCACCCTCGGCGGTGGAGAACTTCACCAAGTGCGGCCTGCGCTGGCTGCTGGAGACCTCCGTGGGGGCGAGCGGCACCGACGCGGCGCGGGGACTGGGCACGGTCATCCACGCGCTGGCCGTGCTCGCCGCGACGGGCATGCCCGCCGAGGACACCCTCGGCAAGCGCCTGGACGAGGTCTGGCACGAGCTCGACTTCGGTGGCGTCTGGTACAACCGCAAGCAGCGCCAGGTCGCCGAGCAGATGATCTCCAAGTTCGTCCGCTGGCACCAGGAGAACCCCCGCGAGCTGGTCGGGCTGGAAGAGGCGTTCACGGCCATGGTCTCCGAGGGCGTGCAGATCAAGGGGCGGGTGGACCGGGTCGAACGCGACGCCGAGGGCCGGGCCGTGATCATCGACATCAAGACCGGCAAGAACGGGCCGAAGGACGCCGAGATCGAGCGCCACCCCCAGCTCGGGGTCTACCAGCTCGCCGCGCTGCTGGGCGCCTTCCAGCGGCACGGGATGACCGAGCCCGGCGGTGCGGCCCTGGTCCAGGTGGGCGACGCCGCGGGCAAGAAGGACGCCAAGGAGCAGGCCCAGCGGGCCCTGTCGGAGGACACCGACCCCGGCTGGGCGCGCGACATGGTCGACACCGTGGCGCTCGGCATGTCCGGGCCGTTCTTCCAGGCCAAGGTCAACGACGGATGCCGTACCTGCGCGGTGCGGGCGAGCTGCCCGGTCAGCAAGAACGGGGACCAGGTGTGCTGAGCCGGTGCCGCGGCCGGCGGGTGCCGTACCTGCGCGGTGCGGGCGAGCTGCCCGGTCAGCAAGAACGGGGACCAGGTGTGCTGAGCCGGTGCCGCGGCCGGCGGGTGCCGTACCTGCGCGGTGCGGGCGAGCTGCCCGGTCAGCAAGAACGGAGATCAGGCGTGCTGAGCCGTACCCCCCGCCGCGAGGACGTCCCGTGCTGAGCCCGAGCCTGCTCGCCGCCAAGCTGGGCATCCTCCCCCCCACCCCCGAGCAGGCCGAGGTGATCGAGGCCGGTCTCGGACCGATGGTCGTGGTCGCCGGGGCGGGGTCCGGCAAGAGCGAGACCATGGCCGGGCGGGTCGTCTGGCTGGTGGCCAACGGCCTGGTCCGCCCCGAACAGGTGCTCGGCCTGACCTTCACCAGGAAGGCCGCCGGCGAGCTGGCCCACCGCGTCCGCGAGCGGCTCAACGGCCTGGTCACCGCCGAGCAGGTCCCCGCCGAGCTGCTGGAGGGCGAGCCGACCATCTCGACCTACCACGCCTACGCGGCCAGGCTGGTCACCGACCACGCCCTGCGCGAGGCGCTGGAGCCGACCATGCGCCTGGTCAGCCCGGCCGTCTCCTGGCAGTTGGCCGGGCGGGTGGTCAGCGCCTACGACGGGCCCATGGAGCAGATCGAGTGGGGCCCGGCCACCGTCACCCGGGCGGTGCTGGAGCTGGCCGGGGAGATGGCCGAGCACCTGCGCGGCCCGCAGGACGTGCGGGAGATCGGCGCCTGGCTCACCGAGCGCTACGGCGAGCTGCCCGGCTCGCCCACCCTGCCCCAGCGCCGGCCGCTGGCCACGCAGCGGGCCAGGGAGCAGCTCCTGCCCCTGGTCGAGGCGTACGGCCGGCTCAAGCGGGGCCGCGAGGTCGTCGACCACGGCGACCAGATGGCGCTGGCCGCCCGGATCGCCGCCAGGCACGCCGAGGTCGGCGAGATCGAGCGGGGCCGCTTCGCCGTCGTCCTCCTCGACGAATACCAGGACACCAGCCACGCCCAGCTCGTCCTGCTCCGCTCGCTGTTCGGCGGCGGCCATCCGGTGACCGCCGTGGGCGACCCCTGCCAGTCCATCTACGGCTGGCGCGGCGCCTCGGCGGGCAACCTCACCCGATTCCCCCGTGACTTCCCGACGGCCTCGGGGGAGCCCGCCCCGGTCCGCCGCCTGTCGGTCAGCTTCCGCAACGGCGACGCCGTACTGGACGTCGCGGCCCGGGTGCAGCTCCCGCTCCGGATGGAGGCGCGGGAGGTGCCGGTGCTGGTGCCCGGCGGCAACCGGGTCGAGCGCGGCCGGGTGGTGTGCGCCTTCCACGAGACCGCCGACGACGAGGCGGCGTGGATCGCCGACGGCGTCGCCAGGCTGCTCGGCAGCGAGAGCGCCCCCGACGGCCTGCCCTGGGGCGAGGGCGAGCGCAAGAAGGCCAAGCAGAGCGCGTGGGGCGGCCCGCAGTGCCTGCAGCCGCACGACGTGGCGGTGCTGGCCCGCAAACGGTCGCAGTTCCCCGCGCTGCGCCGCGCCCTGGAGGAGCGGGGGATCCCGGTCGAGGTGGTCGGCCTGGGCGGCCTGCTGACCGTGCCGGAGGTCTCCGACATCGTCTCCACCCTGCGCGTGCTCTACGACCCGACCGCGGGTGACGCGCTGGTCCGGCTGCTGTCCGGCCCCCGGTGGCGGATCGGCCCGGCCGACCTGAAGGAGCTGGGCGAGCGGGCGCGCGAGCTGAACCGGGAGACCCGGGAGGGCGGATCGGCGGTGGCCGACCCGCTGGACCAGGTCGTGGCGGACCTGGCCGAGGAGCGCGGCAGCCTGGTCGACGCCCTCGACGAGCTGCCCGACCGCCCCGAATGGCAGGACCTGTTCTCGCCCCTGGCCCGGGTGCGGCTGCTCGCCATGGCGCAGGAGCTGCGGATCCTGCGCGCCCACACCGGCCAGCCGCTCCCCGACCTGATCATCGAGATCGAGCGCAGGCTCGGCCTGGACATCGAGGTGGCGGCACGGGGCACGGCCGTCGGCCCGTTCGCCGCCCGGGCCGACCTGGACGCCTTCCTGGACGCCGCGGCCCGGTTCGCGGGCGACTCCGAGGACCCGACGCTGGGCGCGTTCCTGGCCTTCCTGAAGGCGGCCGACGAGGAGGAGAACGGCCTGGACGCCGGGCGGGTGGGGGAGAGCAACAGCGTCAAGCTGATGACCATCCACGCCTCCAAGGGCCTGGAGTGGCCGGTCGTCGTGCTCCCCGGGCTGTCCCAGGCGCTGTCCAAGGCGGGGACCCTGACCGTCGGCACGATGTTCCCGGCCCGCCCGACGACCAGTCCCAAGTGGACGGACAACCCGCGCAAGCTGCCCTACCCGCTCCGCGGCGACGCCTCCGACCTGCCCGGGCTGGCCGGGCTGAGCAAGGAGGAGCTGGCCGAGTTCGACGAGCGCTGCCGTGACCGCGACCTGCTGGAGGAGCGCCGCCTGGCCTACGTGGCCGTCACCCGCGCCCACTACCTCCTGATCGCCTCCGGCTACCGCTGGGGCAGCGCGGCCAAGCCCCTGGAGCCCTCCGACTTCCTGGTGGAGATCCGCGAGACCTGTGGCCGCGTCGCCGCCTGGGCGCCCGAGGCCGCCGAGGGCGCCACCAACCCGCTCCTCGCCGAGCCGGCCGAGGCCACCTGGCCCGTCACCCCCGAAGGTCTGCGCTACGGCGCCGTCCTCGACGGCGCCACCATGGTCGAGGCGGCCCTCGCGGCCCTCACCGGAGCCGGGCCGCTCCCTCCCGCCGGCCGGAGCGGCCCGGCCGGCTCCGGCGCGGACGGCGCGGACATTCCCTTCCCCGAGGCCCCGCGGGACGGTGAGGGCATCCCCTTCCCGGGGGCTCCGGACGGCGAGGAGATTCCTTTCCCGGAGGCCCCGCAGGACGAGGAGGATCTCTTCCCGGAGGACCCGGACTTCCCGGAGGACCCGGACTTCCCGGAGGTCCCCGACTTCTCCGGGGACGCGGGGCACTTCTCCGGCGACCCGGCGGACCTCCCCGGAGCCGTGCTGGGTGAGGGGCCCGCCGCCCCGGCAGGGCAGGGCGCCCCGGCCGGCCCCGGGCGCGGGGGTGAGGGGCCGCCGGAGCGCGGAGGCGTGTCCGGGGGCGAGCCCGAGCCGGAGCCCCAGGGGGAGCGCGCCACTGCCTTCGCGGAGCTGCGCGGCTGGGACAGGGAGCGGGCGAAGGCGTGGGAGCGCGACACCGAGCTCCTGCTCCGGGAGCGGGCCGTGAACCGCCGGCGCGGTGGCGGGCAGGTGGAGCTGCCCACCCATCTGAGCGTCTCGGAACTGGTCACCCTGGCCGCCGACGCCAAGGCCCTGGCCCGGGAGATCCGCCGCCCGGTGCCCAGGAAGCCCACCCCGCTGGCCCGCCGGGGCACTTCCTTCCACCGCTGGCTGGAGTCCCGGTGGGGCCAGCAGCGCCTGCTCGACGAGCTCGAACTGCCCGGCTCCTCCGACGGCTTCGAGGAGACCGACCTCCAGCTCGACGAGCTGCGCGACTGGTTCGAGGAGAGCGAGTGGGCCGGCCGGGAGCCGCTGGACGTCGAGATCCCCTTCGAGACGATGATCGCCGACCGGCTGGTCCGGGGCCGGATGGACGCGGTGTTCGAGACCCCCGACGGCGGCTACGAGGTCGTCGACTGGAAGACCGGCCGGCCTCCCAAGGGCAAGAAGGCCGCGGCCGCGGCGGCGGTACAGCTCGCCGCCTACCGCCTGGCCTGGTCCCATCTGGCCGAGGTCCCCCTCCACCGGGTGAGCGCCGCCTTCCACTTCGTCCGCCTCAACGAGACGGTCAGGCCGGTCAACCTCCTCGACGAGCGCGGCCTGATCAGGCTCCTG
This sequence comes from Streptosporangium sp. NPDC003464, assembly GCF_053588315.1. Lineage (NCBI taxonomy): Bacteria > Bacillati > Actinomycetota > Actinomycetes > Streptosporangiales > Streptosporangiaceae > Streptosporangium > Streptosporangium sp. NPDC003464. The sequence continues at coordinate 33,328 of NZ_JBSFPS010000079.1, forward strand.
GAGTCGGTCCCCGCTCTCGGCTGACCCGAGGGGACAGCGGGAAAGGAGAAGGCCCCTCCTCATCGCCGGCGCTCTTGTCCTCGCTCCGGTCACCCGGCCTTTGCCTCGATCTACCCATCGCTGTGGATGATGAGAGATACCTGGCTATCCACGGTGGGCTTCGCCGTCCCACCCGGTCCTGGCTTCCGGGAGTGCGGCGACGCCGAGGCCGAGGTCCGCAAGAACGGAGACCACGCATGAGCAGCGGAACCGTTCCGAAGCCCATAGCGAACATGAGCAGCTTCATCGACGACCGCACCGGGGCGGGGAACTTCCTCAAGCGCAATTTACGGAAGATCTTTCCTGACCACTGGTCGTTCCTGCTGGGCGAGATCGCGCTCTACTCGTTCGTCGTCCTGCTGCTGACCGGCACGTTCTTGACGTTCTTCTTCAGGCCCAGCATGGGCGAGGTCGTGTACGACGGCTCCTACGAGCCGCTCAAGGGCGTCATGATGTCCGAGGCGTACGCCTCGTCGCTGCACATCAGCTTCGACATCCGCGGTGGTCTGCTGATGCGGCAGATGCACCACTGGGCCGCTCTGCTGTTCGTCGCCGGGATGATGGTGCACATGCTCCGGGTGTTCTTCACCGGTGCGTACCGCAAGCCGCGTGAGTTCAACTGGCTGATCGGCGTCGGGCTGCTGACGCTGGCCCTGTTCGAGGGGCTGACCGGTTACTCGCTCCCCGACGACCTGCTCTCCGGCGCGGGTCTGCGGATCACCGAGGGTGTGATGATCTCGCTGCCGCTGGTCGGCACCTGGATCACCTTCTTCCTCTTCGGCGGCGAGTATCCCGGCGAGGATGTCGTCGCCCGGTTCTACTCGATGCACATCCTGCTCATCCCGGGCATCCTGCTGGCGTTGATCACCGCCCACCTCATGTTGATGTGGGTGCAGAAGCACACGCAGATGCCGGGCAAGGGCCGCACGAACAACAACGTGGTGGGCGCCCCGTTCTATCCGTCCTTCATGGCCAAGTCGGGCGCCTACTTCATGTTCACCTTCGGCACCATCGCGCTGCTGGGCACCTTCGCGCAGATCAACCCGATCTGGCTGTTCGGTCCCTACACGCCGGCCGACATCTCGGCGGGTTCGCAGCCCGACTTCTACATGGGATTCCTGGAGGGCTCGCTCCGGCTGATGCCGTCCTGGGAGATCAACTTCCTGGGCTTCACGCTGCCGTTGAGCGTGCTGATCCCGGCGCTGGTCCCGATGGGCATCATCATGATGGGCCTGGCCCTGTATCCGTTCATCGAGCGGTGGGTGACCGGGGACCGCAGCGAGCACCACATCGCCGAGCGTCCCCGCAACAACCCGCACCGCACCTCGATCGGCATGTCGGCGGTCACCTTCTACGGCATCCTGTGGCTGCTGGGCACTTCGCGTTCTCCAGGCGGGAGA
>NZ_JBSFPS010000080.1:0-34700 GCF_053588315.1 Streptosporangium sp. NPDC003464
CGTTGCAGTCAGCGACCTCCCGCCGCCACCGTTTGATCGGATCGTCGTCCTCGGCTGCGGCCAGTCGGCCCAGCAGGACCGCCCGCCGGTAGACGCCAGGTGACCGGGAGCGACAGCAGCCGCGGCACGGTCCCGTCGTCGTAGGAGGGGACCTCCTCGGCGGGCACCGCGAGCCGGAGCGTGGGGACCCGCTTGACCAGGGTGCGGAAGGCGATGTCCAGCTCCAGGCGGGCCAGGTTGTGACCCATGCAGTGGTGGATGCCGTAGCTGAAGGCGAGGTGGTTGGTGGGCGGCCGGGTGATGTCCAGGACGTCGGGGTGGGAGGTCACGCTCGGGTCGATGTTGGCGCCCGCGAAGCTGACGAGGATGCCGTCACCGGCCTTGATGACCTCTCCAGCGATCTCGATGTCCTCGGTCGCGACCCGCGCGAGCTGCTCCACCAGGGTGACGTAGCGCAGGATCTCCTCGACCGCGCCGGGGACCAGGTCGGGGTCGGCGGCCAGGGCGGCGTACTGCCCCGGGGTCGCCAGCAGGGCGAGGGTGCCCAGCGCGATGGTGCTGGTCGAGGTGACCGTGCCGGCGACCAGGATCGCGAACGCGAACTGGATCAGCTCATCGCGCGACAGGTCGCCCTTCCGGACGTGACCGGCGATCAGGTCGTCGAGCAGGCCGTTGCCCGGGTCGCTCTCCTTGGCCTGGATCAGGCGGGTGAGGTAGTCGGTCAGCTCCTCCATGGCCTGGTCGGCGCGCTCCGGGTTGAACAGGTCCCGGGCCGGTCCTTCGAAGGACTCGCGGTCCTCGTAGGGGACGCCGAGGAAGGCGCAGACCACCATCATGGGCACCGGTGTGGCGAACGCCGTCATCAGGTCGGCCGAGGAGCCCTGCTGCAGCATCGCGTCCAGCCGCTCGTCGACGATGCGCTGGATCTCCGGCCGGTGCACCGCGACCCGCCGGGTGGTGAAGCTGGGGATCAGCATCTGCCGTTGCCTGGTGTGCTCGGGCGGGTCCACTCCGAACAGCGCCCCGGCGAAGCCGCCCTCCTCCTCCGTGGCCATCTCGCGGGTGGCCCGCATGTGCTTGTGCCGCTCGTCCAGCACCGGGTAGTTGGGGTAGTGGGCGAGGCTGGACATCCGCTTGTCGGCCAGCAGGGCGCGTGCCTCGACCGGTCCGGTCACCAGCCACGCGGTCCGGCCGTCGTACAGCCGCACCTTGGTGAGCGGCCCCGGCGCACGCAGCTGTGCGAAGCCCGGGGACGGCCGGTAGGGGCATTCCCGCGGCAGCGGGTAGGCCGGCAGGGCCGAGGAGTCGGTCTCCGGGGAGTTCACTAGTGGCAGGGCCATGGATGGTCACCTCTTGTCTGGGAAGGCGGCAGCTCAGCCCGGTCCATGGCCGTGGCCGCGGATCCGCGGCGGTTTGGTCGCGTCCTCGGACCCAGGTGCCTGCGGCTCGCGTCTCGGACACTCGTCGCGCGTTTGCGGCGCGGCGTCGTCATCAATCGTGATCGTGGCGGACGTTCCCGGCATCTTCTCCGATGCGCAGAGCGTGATCCGCTCCGCGGCGTCCGTGCCCGCGCCGGAGGGCGCGGGCACGGACAGTGGCACGGGCGGTGGCACGCCGATGTCGCGGAGCGGGCCGGCCGCCGTGGACGGTGCGGCGCCTCGGGCGCCGCACGGCCCCTACCGGCGCCGCGCGACCTCCTGGAAGCCGACGTGGGCGTAGTAGTCGGCGATGGCGTGGAAGGACTCCTTCGGCTCCCAACGGTAGGTGGAGGCCGGGTCGCTGAAGTCGTCGCGGATGGTCTTGACGATGGCCATGCTCGCGGTGTCCAGGTCGAGGCGGGGGTCGGCCGAGTGGGGGTGGGTCGGGTGGATGAACTCCGAGACCGCGACGCCCTCGACGCCCGCCTCCTCGAAGACGTCGAACATCTTCAGGTGGTAGGCGGCCTGGGCGCTCTCGTCGCGGACGTGGCCGTCGATGATCGTGGGCACGGGCCCGCTCCGGTCGGCGATGTCCCAGAAGAAGAATGCCTTCTCCTCGGCGCCCTGGTAGGTCGCGGTCCCGAACTCGGAGATGAGGATCGGCTTGCCCCAGCGGCGGTAGCGGGCCACCTCGGCGAGGTGCTGCTCGCGGGTGAGGTGGGTCGGCAGGTACTGGTACATGAGGCCGACGAAGTCGAACAGCCCCCAGTCGACGTCCTCGAAGTACGCCGCGGAGTAGCTGATCCTGTCGTTGAAGATCCCGCGGGCCACCGCGGCGGCCTTCCCCAGGAACTCGTTGAGCCGGGGCGTCGCGGCCGCCAGGTCGACGGTCGCGGTCGGGGTGAGCAGGTGGTGCTCGGCGTCGGCGTACAGGTTCGCCATCCGCTCGTGATACTGGTCGCCGGGGATGATGCCCGGGGTGAACAGCAGGTGCACGGCGCCGACGGTCAGGTTGATCGCGGCGCCCTGGCTCCGCAGCGACTCGGCGATCCGCGCGGCCTCGGCGAGGTGGTCCAGGACCTCCTGCTGCGGCCGGTCCACCAGGCGGGGCTGGAGCCACACGTGGAGGTCGTGCTCCACCGCGGCGGTGGCGGTCTCGGTCAGCCGGTCCAGGTCGCTGCCGTAGACGGTGATCGAGTTGCAGTTGAGCTGGTCGCTGATCAGGCTCAGCTCCGACAGCATGTCGGGCGTGCTCCACGCGGTCCGGGACAGCGCCCCCTGACCGGTCGCGAAGTTCGTACCGGTGTCATAGGCGACACCACGGTAGGCGATGCCCTGCCGCGGCACCTCCGTCTCGGCAATGGCGTCTTCCGCACGAGCATGGTCGGTGCGTGGGTGTGGCATGCTGCTCCCTTTCTTCGCTACGGCGGCCGCCGTGCCCGGCGGTCCCGGGTCGCGTCCGCGGACCGCGCCGGCGGTCGCTACCAGACCACCGGGAACTCGAAGAGCCGCTGCAGGGTCCCGTCGTTGTTGTTGCTGCGCAGTTGGTCGAGGGGTACGGCCGGCCGCAGGTTGGGCATCCGCTCGACCAGCGTCCGGAAGGAGATCTCCAGCTCCAGGCGGGCCAGGTTGTCGCCGGGGCACCGGTGGATGCCGTGGCTGAAGGAGAAGCTGGGCCGGGGCGGCCGCCGGATCTCGAAGGTGTCGGGGTCGGAGGCCGAGGCCGGGTCGAAGTTGACCCCGGCGCAGCTGATGAGGATGCCCTCGCCCGCCTTGATCGATCCTCCGTCGAGGTCGATGTCCTCCACCGCGACCCGGGCGAACGCCTCGACGAGGGAGACGTAGCGCAGGATCTCCTCCACCGCGCCGGGGATCAGGCTGTGGTCGGCGCGCAGCGCCTCCCACTGCTCGGGGTTGTCCAGCAGCGCCAGCGTGCCCAGTGAGATCACGTTGGTGGTGGTGTCGGTGCCGGCGACCAGCATGGCCATGGCGATGTGGACCAGCTCAGAGCGGGTGATCGCCCCCTTGTGCAGCTGGTTGACGATCAGGTCGTCGATCAGCCCGGTCAGGCCGGCGCCCGGGTTGTTCTCCTTCTTCTGGATCAACCGGTCGAGGTAGTCGCCCAGCTCCGCGGTCGCCTCTTCGGCCAGTTCCGGCACGAACAGCTTCCTGGCCGGCGTCTCGAACTCCTCGTGGTCGTCGTAGGGGACGCCGAGCAGCAGACTCATGACCATCGACGGCACCGGCTGGGCGAACTGGCTCACCAGGTCCGCCGGAGCCCCCTGGCTCATCATCTCGTCCAGCTTCTCGTCCACGATGCGCTGGATGTCGGGCCGCAGCTGCGCGCTGCGCCGCAACGAGAAACGCGGCATGATCATCTGCCGCTGCTTGGTGTGCTCGGGCGGGTCCACCCCGAACAGGACGTCGGCGTAGCCGCTGTCGACGACCTTCTCGAACTCCTCGTTGAGCAGGGGATAGTTCCCGTGGTAGGGGCGGATCGACACCCTGCGGTAGTCGGAGAGCACGGCGCGCGCCTGCGCCGCGCCGGTCACCAGCCAGGCGGTGCGACCGTTGTAGAGCCGCACCTTGGTCATCGGGCCTTCTTCACGGAGCTCGACGTGTTCGGTCGCCGGCCGGTACGGGCACTCCGACGGACGCGGAATCGGGAACGCCGGCAGATCAGCGGAGTGCGGCGGTGTGATGGTCATGGACGCCCCTTACTCAGGAATGGGAGGCCGCTGATGCGGATCAGCACGGCGCCGTTCGTCGGAACCGGGGGTGCTTCCTGCAGAGGTATCGTCGTACCGGCCGTTCCCCGCCCGCATCTTCTCGATTGCGACCCGCCGGCGGGATGGTGCCGGGATCGGGCGGACCACCGCATTTTCGAAGATCCGCCGGGCGGGGCCCGACGTCATGATGGGGCGAGGCCGACCGTCAGGAGTAGCGATGAGAACCGCGCACCGGACCTGCCCGATCTGTGACGCCGTCTGCGGCCTGCGACTCACCCTCGACGACGCGGGGCACGTGACGTCGGTGAAGGGCGACCCGGACGATCCCTTCTCCAAGGGATACATCTGTCCGAAGGGCGCCAGTCTCGGCCAGCTGGACGAAGACCCCGACCGCCTGCGCGTGCCGATGATCCGCGAGGGCGACCACTGGCGGGAGGCCAGCTGGGAGGAGGCGTTCCGGCTGGTCGACCAGGGCCTGACCAGGGTGATCGAGACCTACGGCCGCGACGCGCTGGCCGTCTACTTCGGCAACCCGACCTATCACACGATGGCCGGCTTCATGTACCGGCAGCCGCTGACGCAGGCGCTGAACAGCCGCAACACCTATTCGGCGAGCACCATCGACCAGATACCCAAGCACATCTCGACGGGCTTCATGTTCGGTGACCCGTTCGCCATCGCGGTACCCGACGTGGACCGCACCGACTACCTGCTGATCATCGGGGCCAACCCGCTGGAGTCGCACGGCTCGCTGTGCGCGGCGCCCGACTTCCACACCCGGCTCAAGGGGCTGCGCGAGCGTGGCGGCAAGGTCGTGGTCGTCGATCCGCGCCGCACCCGCACGGCGGCCTTCGCCGACGAGCACCTGCCCGTACGGCCGGGCACCGACGTGTTCCTGCTGTTCGGGATCGTCAACACGCTCCTCGGCGAGGATCTCGCCACCGTCAATCTCGAGGTGAACGGCCTGGAGGAGCTGCGGGAACTGGCCGCGGAGTTCACCCCGGAGGCCGTGGAGCGGGTGTGCGGAGTGCCGGCCGGGCACGTCGTGCGGCTGGCCCGTGAGCTGGCGGCGGCGCCGACGGCGGCCGTCTACACCCGCATCGGCACCTCGACCGCCGAGTTCGGCACGCTGGCGCAGTGGCTGGTCGACGTGGTCAACATCCTGACCGGCAACTTCGACCGGCCCGGTGGCGTGATGTTCACCAGGACGGCGGCGCTGGAGATCTTCCGCACCGGCCAGCCGTTCGACACCGGGCGCTGGCACAGCCGGGTCCGCGGGCTGCCGGAGGCTCTCGGGGAGTTCCCCGTCGCCACCCTGGCCGACGAGATCGAGACTCCTGGGCAGGGGCAGGTCAGGGCGCTGGTGTCGATCGCCGGCAACCTCGTGCTGTCGGCGCCGAACGGCCCGAAGCTGGACCGGGTGCTGCCCGGCCTGGACTTCATGGTCTGCGTCGACCCCTACCTGAACGAGACGACCAAGCACGCCGACGTCATCCTGCCGCCGCCGCGGATCATGCAGATGCCGCACTACGACTTCCTGCTGCTGATCGTCACGGTGCGCAACTACACGAGGTTCTCCCCGCAGGTCCTGCCGCTGGGACCGGGACAGCTCTCGGAGGCGGAGATCCTGGCGCGGCTGACGCTCATCGTGTCCGGCCAGGGCGCGGACGCCGATCCGGCCGGGCTCGACGACATGATCCTCCAGCAGGTGCTGAGCGGGGCCGTCGAGGCGCCCGGCTCCCCGTTCGCCGGCCAGGACGTGGCGCGGCTGCGCGCGGAGCTGGAGGGCGACAGCGGGCCCGAGCTGATGTTGGACGCGATGCTCAAGCTCGGCCCGTACGGCCTGTCGCTGGCCAAGCTGCGTGACAACCCCAACGGCATCGATCTCGGGCCGCTGGAGCCGAGGCTGAAGGAACTGCTGAACACCCCGTCCGGCCGGGTGGAACTCGCCGCGCCGAAGCTGGTGGGTGATCTCCAGCGGCTGCGTGAGCGGTTCTCCGGGCCGCAGCCGGAGATCCTGCTGATCGGACGGCGTCAGCTGCGCTCGAACAACAGCTGGCTGCACAACACCCCGGCGCTGGTCGGCGGCAGCAACCGTTGCACGCTGCACGTCAACCCGGCCGACGTGGCCAGGCTCGGGCTCGGTGAGCAGGCCCTGGTGCGCTCGGCCGCCGGTGAGGTCGTGGTCCCGGTCGAGCCGACCGACAAGATCATGCCGGGTGTGGTGAGCCTGCCCCACGGCTGGGGGCACCAGGGCAGCACCCAGCGGGTCGCGTCCGGTCACGCCGGCGTCAACGCCAACGCGCTGACCGATGAGTCGGTCATCGACGTCCTGTCCGGCAACGCGGTGTTCAACGGAGTCCCCGTGAGCGTCAGCCCCGTCGGTTCCGGCCGCTGAGCGGTCGCCCGGGCGGGGTGTGAGCCTCCCTCTCCGGTCATGCCGCCGCCGGCGGCGTCCGGAGGGGGAGGCTCGCCGTGCTGCGGCTGGGGGTGCGCGGCCGCCGTTCTGGAGATCCGGCCGGTGACGCGCTCCAGGTGGCGGGCCCGGGTGGTTCACGGGTGGAGTGGGGAGTGCGGACCGTGCCGAGCCGGGGCGAGGTGAGGCGGCGGGGGTCGGCTCCGGCCGGTGGACCGGCACGACGGGGCGGGGCGGCGCGGTGCTTGGACCCGGAGCGGGGTAGGCCGACCGGCCTACCCCGCGGGGGAAGAGAAGCGATGAAGAGCGACGGGCGCAGCGGAGACGGTCAGCCGTTCACCGCCCCGGCCCGGTGACGGTCTCCCGCAGCACCCGCCGGAAGTCGGACACCATCGCGGTGACCGTGCTCTCGTCGAACAGGTTGGTGGTGAACCCGATCTTGCCGACGATGTCCCCCTCGGGCTGCAGCTCCAGCGTCCACAGTGCGCCGTCGGGCAGCTGCGAGCCCACCGGCGCCGACAGCACCCGCCGGCGCATCGCGGTGAACCGCAGGTCGCCGACCTGCGCGCCGCCCATCATGAACGGGGACTGGACGACCTGGAACACGCACGCGGCCGAGTTCGGCTCCATGACCGACGCCATCAGGTCGGGGGCCTCCTCGATCAGCTGGAGGAACGGGATCTCGTGGGTGTAGGTCGCGATGCACGTGGCGCGGACCTTGGCGATCACCTCGCGGAAGCTCGTGCAGCCGGAGATGTCGGTCCGCAGCGGCAGGAGGTTGTAGAAGGAGCCGACGGTGTCCTGGACCCAGGACGGGTGGCGTCCGGGGGTGAAGGTCGGCACGACGAGGTCCGTCTGGCCGGTCTGCTCACGCAGATAGGTCAGGTAGGCGGCCAGCAGCACCATGAAGGGCGAGCTGCGGGTCTCGCCGGCCAGCGCCGCGGCCGAGGCCCTGAACTCCTCCTCCAGCAGGAAGCGGTGCCAGCCGGTGACGAACGGGCCCTCCCCCCGGGGGCGGTCGGTGGGGATGGGCACCACCTGTGCGCCGCGCAGGTTCTCCCGCCAGAACTCGCGCGCCGCGACGATCGCGGGCGCGGCCGTGTTGGCGTGCTGCCAGGCCACGTACTCCCGGTGCTGACGGACCTCGGGCAGGTCGGGTGCCCGGTGCTCACGCCGTGCGGCGTAGCAGGCGGCGAGGTCACGCATGACGATCTGGGCCGACCAGCCGTCGACCGCGGTGTGGTGGGCCATGAAGACGAACACCGCGTCGCGGCGGTCGAAGCGGCCCAGCACTCCCCGCATGAGCGGCATCTCGTCGGCGCCGAACTCGCCGGCCTCGATCTCGTTGAGGAACTGCTCGGCGACCACGTCCCGGTCTCCCCGGTCCCGATCGGCGAGGTCGTGGATCAGCAGGTCCGGCCAGGCCGGGGGGAATATCCGCTGGTAGGGCTCGCCGTCGTCGAGGACGACCGAGGTGCGCAGCGCCTCGTGCCGCGCCACCACGTCGTACAGGGCGCCCCGCAGGCTGTCGAGGTCGAGCTCACCGGTGATGCGCCAGCCGCCGACGATGGTGTACCGGGGGCCGTAGGGCCCCGCGCCGTCGCCGTGGTCCATCATGCGCAGGAACTCCTGCTGGAAGGAGAGCGGGATCCGGTCCTCGCCTCCGGCCGGCGGGGACGCCAGCGGCAGTGTGTCGGTCATCGGAGCTCATTTCTTCCGGGCGACGGTGAGACCGTCGGCGATGGGCAGCATCACCGTGTCGAACCGGTCGTCGCCGGCGAGCGCGGCGTTGAAGACGCGCAGCGTCTCGGCGCACTTGCGCTGTAGCGTTGAGTCGGCGAGCTCGGGGTCCAGGACGTATCCGTCGAGCAGCACGTTGTCGGCCACCAGCAGGCCGCCGGTGCGCAGCAGCGGGACGGCCAGCTCGTAGTAGTTGGGGTAGTTCATCTTGTCGGCGTCGATGAAGACGATGTCGGCCGCGGTGTCGGCGGGCAGCTCGCGCAGCGTCCGGCCGGCGGGACCGAGCCGGAAGTCGATGCGATCGGCCACGCCCGCGTGCTCCCAGTGCTCCCGCGCGATGTCCACCCACTTGTCGGTCACGTCACAGGTGATCACGCGCCCGCCGGGGGCCAGGCCGAGGGCGAGCGCCAGTGCCGACAGTCCCGTGAACGTCCCCACGTCGACGACGGTCGTCGCCGACTGCAGTTTGGCCAGTATGGTCAGCAGCGCGACCTGCTCGACCGGCACCATCATGCCCGCCGCGTCACCGACCCCCGCGGTGCGTTCGGCCAGCATCCTCACCGCGGGGTCGGGCGGACTGCAGGACCTGACCAGATAGTTGCGCATGGCCTGGTTGACCGGCACGTGCTTGACCTCGGCGAACCCCGGGCTGCTCATGTCCCTCCCTGTGTTGACACGGGTCGCTCGGGCGGAGGCGACGCCACGCCCGGCCACACCGGAGCGCGACCATCGTCGCCCGTGATCACAGCCCGCTGCATCCTCTGAAATGCGCTGCGGCCGACCGGCGCGGACGCCTGGCGGCGCTTGACAGCCCGCGCGGCGGCGGATTATGAACCTAGGAAGGTCATCGACGCATGAGCCCCGGCCGGCTCGACGCCGCGTCCGCGGGATCCGCCCGCGGCTGGGCCGCTCTTCGATACGTTGGTCGCGCAGAGCGGAAGACGGAAACCCTATTCATGTGTGTCTGCGGGCAAAGGGGTGTGCGATATGCCGGAGAACGTCAGCGCGGAGCGATTCATCGAAAGGCTGGAGGCCTACATCCCGTCGGACGAGGCCGACAAGATTCATCGGTATTTCAAATCCGGCGAGGGTGAGTACGGCGACGGAGACATTTTCATCGGTGTGCGGATGAGGGATGTCTTCGGGCTTGCCAAGGAGTTCATCGAGATGCCGCCCGACGAGATCGAAAAACTGCTGGAGAGCCCGGTCCACGAGGTGCGGGTCGGCGGCCTGAGCGTCATGGACAAGCAGGCCCGCCTCAAAAGGACGCCCGCCAGCCGCAGGAAGGAGCTCTACGACCTCTACATGAGGCGCCACGACAGGATCAACAACTGGGACCTGGTCGATCTCGGCAGCCCGCACGCGGTCGGCGGCTATCTGTCCGACAAGCCGCGCGACATCCTGTACAAGCTGGCGCGCTCGAAAGACATGTGGGAGCGCCGCACCGCCATCGTGAGCACCCTTTACTTCGTGCGGCAGGGCGAGGTCGACGACACCTTCAAAATCGCCGAGATACTGCTCGACGACGACCAGGATCTGATCCACAAGGCTTTCGGAGGGCTGCTGCGCGAGGCCGGTAAGAAAGACCACCGGAAGCTGCTGGACTTCCTGGACAAGCACGCCGCCACCATGCCGCGTACGGCTCTGCGCTACGCGATCGAACGTCTCGACAAAGAAGAGCGGAGTCACTATCTCGGCCTGAAGAAGGCGAAATAGGGCGGCGGGTCCGCTCAGGGATGCCCGCCCCGGCCGCGGCCTCCGCGACGGGGTCGGGTCCGCCGTCCGCGCCGATCAGAGCATTCTGGAAGATGCGCCCGGGGTGGGCGGACGTGACGCTGATGTCATGGGTGAGTTCGAAGGCGGGACCGCGCCGATGACCGGAGGGGACGGCGGCCCGGCCACGGCGCGCAGGAGAGGCGGTCCGGCCCGGCGGCCGGGTCCCGGCCGCGTCCGCGGATCCCTCGCGCGCCCACGACCCCGGACCGGCCCGTTGGCCCTCTGATGCCCAGACGCGCGCGTCGGCGCCCTGTCCCGTGTCGAGCCGGGCGGCGCCACGGCCGGCACGATCGGCAGGACGCGCCTGACCACCTCCGATGGGGACATGATGGGGACGTCGCGGCGGCATGGGCCCCACGTGTGCCCGTCACCGGATCGCGCGATGACGCGGCGGAGCCCTGCTGTGGGCCCCGCGAGTCCCCGAAGAACGCCGAACCCACGCTTGTCCGTCCGGCGCGCAGGCAGTGACCGGGAAGAACCGGCGAAGAAGCCGTAACAAGAGAAGGCAGAGCCATCCATGACCCAGACCGACAGCCCCCTCGACCTGCTGTCCCGGGCGCTCGACCAGACCGGCGCCCTCATTGCCCAGATCCGGCCCGGACAGGAGACGCTGCCGACCCCGTGCCGGTCCTGGGACGTGCGGGCGCTGGTCAACCACGTGGTGGACGAGATGCACCAGTTCGCCAAGGTGACCGCGGGCGGCGAGCGCAGGCATCTCGGCGTGGACGTCATCGGTGAGGACTGGTCCGGCGCCTACCGCGAGGCGGCGCAGGCGCTGCTGGCGGCCTGGCGGCAGTCGGGCGCCCTGGAGCAGACGCAGCGGCTGTCCATCGGCGAGGTCGATGCCGGATGGGCGGTCGGCCAGCACATCACGGAGCTGTCGGTGCACGCCTGGGACATCGCCAAGGCGACCGGCCAGCCGACCGACCTCGACCCCGAACTGGGACAGCTGGCGCTGGACTGGGCCGGCAACAACCTCAAGCCGGAGTTCCGCGGGGACGAGGCGGACGGATACCAGATCGGTCCCGAGGTGAAGGTGAGCGACGACGCGCCGCTGTACGACCGGCTCGCCGCGATAGGCGGGCGCGACCCGAACTGACGGCGGCGCGGGGCGCCGGCCTGTGCGGGGCGCGCCCGCACAGGCCGGCGCCCCGCGGCCGTCACACCCCGGCCGTACCCGTCCCGGCGAGCACGGGTACGGCCGCTGCGCCGGGCTCCACCGTCAAATACGGCAATTCAGGAGATGTCTCGCGGCGCGTGGACACGGACTATGGAGCAGCGAAGATCTACACGCGCTCGGGCGACCGGGTGGTGAACCAGAAAGGGGCAGCCGCGCGCTGCTGGACACCACGCCGGCCGCCACCGGTGAACGGCTCGTCGGCTTCTCTCATGGGCCGCTATCGCAGCGTCGGATCTATTGCCGAACCGCAGGCAAGGCACTTTCCAAGGGAGACCTTATGCGAGTCCTGTTCACCGTCTATCCGTCGCACGCCCATCTGTGGCCGGCCGTGCCGGTCGCGTGGGCACTGCAGAGCGCCGGACACGAGGTGCGTGTCGCCTCTCACGCCAGGTTCACCGACTCGATCAGGGCCACGGGCCTGACGGCGGTGGCGCTGGGCGACCCGTCGGTCGACGAGGCGCGGATGCGGCCGGATGCGCGGCCTCCGGCGCAGCCCGAGGAGGTGCTCCGTTACGCCGACGCCCTCGGACTCGACGACGAGGGGCGCGAGCACTGGATCGCCTACTACCAGTGGCTGCTCAACCCCATCTCGGACTACGTCCGGATCGACCTCCCGTACGCGACGGAACTGATCGACTTCGCCAAGGCGTGGCAGCCGGACCTGCTGATATGTGACCCGACCTTCGCGTGCGGGCCGGTGGCGGCGCGTGTCTCCGGCGCCGCCTACGCCCGCATGCTCCTGGGCGCGGACTACCTCGGGTGGAGCATGGACCGGCTCGCCGAGCGCAGGGACGAGGTCAGGGCCGCCGGCCTGTCGGAGAACCCGCAGGCCGATCTGGTCAGGCCGCTCGCCGAGAAGTACGGCATCGAGGTCGACGACGAGCTGCTGTACGGGCAGTGGTCGATCGACCCGATGCCGCCGGGGATGACCCTGCCGACCAGCGCGGTCAAGGTGCCGATGCGGTACGTGCCGTTCAACGGCGCCGAGGTCCTGCCCGAATGGCTCTACGAGCGGCCGCAGCGGCCGCGGGTGGCCCTGTCGCTGGGTGAGTCGACCCGCAGGTTCATCAAGGGTGACTGGGGCCGCACGCCGAAGATCATCGAGGCGGTGGCCGACCTGGACATCGAACTGGTCGCCACCCTGAACAGCCTGCAGATGGAGGGGATCGAGCACATCCCCGACAACGTGCGGACGATCGACTGGGTGACCCTGACCCACCTGCTGCCCACCTGCTCGGCGATCATCCACCACGGCGGCATAGGCACCTACGCCGCCTCGGCCGCGCTGAAGGTGCCGCAGATCGTCTGCGACACCGGTGAGACCCTCATGATGCGCTCGGTCCAGGTGGACCCGCGCACCATGGAGGACGGGACCTACCGCATCGGCTTCGAGTTCGGCATCAACGAGGCGGTCGTCGAGACCGTCACCACCTGGGAGCTGCCGGCCAAGAAGCTCGAGGCGACCCCCACGTCGAACTACGTGATCAGCCGGGGCGCCGGCACCCGGCTGGACCACACCACGCAGTCGGTCGAGGAGATCCGCGAGATGATCCAGAAGGTGGTGACCGACCCCTCCTACCAGGCCGGCGCGCAGGCCGTCTTCGACGACTGGCTGTCCATGCCGAGCCCGTCCGGCGTCGTCCCTGTGCTGGAGAGACTGACCGCCGAGCACCGCCGCTGAACGCCCCCCTCAGCCGAGCGGTGCACCCCCCGAGCTCCTGGCGGTCGTACGGCTGCCAGGAGCTCGGCGTCCGTCCCGGTCGGCTCGCAGGGCGTGGACTCCCCTGACGGGGCGGGCACGTGCCGCGCTCTGCCCCCGCTGACCGGCAACCTGGAGGACCGATGCGCACGCCAACGATCGACATGCTCCCCCTGCCGGGTGCGAGCCTCTACTACGAGGTGCGTGGCACCGGCCCCGTGCTGCTGCTGATCCCCAGTGGGAACGGCGACGCCGCCCCGCTCGGGCCGATGGCGGACGCGCTCGCCGACCGCTACACGGTCATCACATACGACCGGCGCGGTTTCTCCCGCAGCCCGCTCGACGGGCCGGTGGACGGCGGGCGACGGCTGGAGGCCGACGTCGACGACATCCACCGCCTGCTCGGCCACCTGGCCCGGACGCCCGCGCACGTGTTCGGCAGCAGCTCCGGGGCCATCATCGCGCTGGCCCTGCTGGAGCGGCACCCCGACCAGGTCCGGACGCTGATCTCACACGAGCCGCCGCTGGCGTCCATACTGCCCGACTCCGACCGGTGGCTCGGGTTCTACGCCGACCTGTACGACACCTATCAGAGTTCCGGCATCGAGGCGGCCAGGGAGGTCTTCAGGACCCGCATGGGCATGACCAGCCCGACGCGGCCGCCGAAGGACGCCGAGCTGCCCCCGCAGCAGCTGGCCGAGATGCTCTCCCGGCTCCGCCGCAACCAGGTGTTCTGGTTCGAGCACGAGATCCTGACCTATCCGGCCTTCGTCCCCGACCTGGCGGCGCTGGAGTCGGTGTCGGACCGGCTGGTCCTGGCCGGCGGGAGCGCATCGCGCGAGCACTTCCCCTACCGTCCCAACACGGTGCTGGCCGAACGGTTCGGCATCGGGATCGTGGACTTTCCCGGGGGCCATGTCGGCTATGTGACGCATCCGATCGAGTTCGCCGAGCTGCTCGCCCGCGTGCTGGGCCCCAGGAACGGCTGAGGTCGCGGGCGCCCGGCCCACGTGCCGGCCGGGCGCCGGCGGGGATGAAACCCGAACGGTCCCGCACCGCCGAGCCGGTGCGGGACCGCGGTCGTGGGGCCTCAGGCGGTGCCCGCGACGTCGGCGAGCAGAAGTTTCTGCAGCACCTTCTTGTCGGGTTTGCCGATCGGGGTGTGCGGCAGGTCGTCCAGCACCTCAAGCCGTTCGGGGATCTTGAACGCGGCCAGGCCGCGGGCGGTGAGGGCGGCGGAGACGTCGCCGAGCGTCAGCTCCTGGCCGGGGTGCAGGCGGGCGAACAGGCAGACCCGCTCGCCTACCTCCGGGTCGGGCATGGCCACCGCGGCGACCTCGGCCACCTGCGGCATCTCCTGCACCAGGGTCTCGATCTCACCGGCCGAGATCTTCTCGCCCGCCCGGTTGATCAGGTCCTTGACCCGGCCGCAGACCACCACGTTGCCCTCCGGCGTGATCCGCACCAGGTCACCGGTGCGGAACCAGCCGTCGGGGGTGAAGGAGACGCTGTTCTGGTCGGGCACGCCGTAGTAGCCGCGCGGGGTGTAGGGGCCGCGGGTGAGCAGCTCGCCGATCTCCCCGGGCAGTACCGGGTGCCCGTCCGGGCCGGCCACCAGCAGCTCGTCGTAGGGGCTGACGGGGGCGCCCTGCGTGGTGTGGGCCACCTCCTCGGAGGCGTCGGCCGGGGTGTAGCAGATGAGGCCCTCGGCCATGCCGTACACCTGCTGCAGGCGGCAGCCCAGGGCCGGGCCGATCCGCGCGGCGATCTCCGGCGACAGCACGGACCCGCCGACGTGGACGTAGCGCAGGCTGGACAGGTCGCGGCGGCTGGTGGCGGCCTCCTCCATCCATTTGAGCACCACGGCGGGGACGGCCGAGGTGGCGGTGACGCCCTCGGCCTCGATCGCCTCGAACACCGGCTCCGGGCGGGGCGAGGGCAGCAGGACGGCCCGGCCGCCGGAGAACAGCGCGCCGAGGATCCCCGGGCTGGCCAGCGGGAAGTTGTGGCCGGCCGGGAGTACGGCGAGGTAGACCGTGTCCGGGCCGAAGTCGCAGGCCCTGGCGCTGCGCCGGATGTTGTACTCGTAGTCGTCGTGCGTCCGGCTGATCACCTTGGGCACGCCGGTGGTCCCTCCGGACAGCAGGAACACCGCGACGTCGGAGCCGGAGGGTGCCCGCCCGTCGAGCCGGCGGCGGCGGGCCGCGCTGTCGCCGTCCTGCTCGAGCAGGCCGCGCACGTCGACGCTGTCCGGCCGTACCTCCTGGCCCACCACCAGCACCCGCGCCGGCCCGGGCAGCGCGGCCGCCACCCGGTGGGCGAGGTCCTGGTGGTCGTAGCCGCGCCAGGTGTCGGGGACGATCAGGGCCTTGGCCCGCACGTGCGTCCCGATCGAGACCAGCTCGTGCTCGCGGTGCGGCGGCAGCATCATCACCGGCACCACGCCGAGGCGGAAGCAGGCCAGGGTGACCACGACGAACTCCCAGCAGTTCGGGAGCTGGACCAGGACGGTGTCGCCGTGGTCGAGGCCGAGGTCGGCGAGCCGCTCGGCCAGGGCGTCGGCGTTCACCGCCAGGTCGCGGTAGGTCAGCCGGTGCCCGCCGTCGACCACCGCGATCCGCTCGCCCCGCTGTTCGGCCCATTCCCACAGGTAGGAGCCCAGCGGGCGGCCCCGCCAGCAGCCGGCCGCCCGGTAGGCGTAGGCCAGGTCGGCGGGCCAGGGCACCACCCCGTCGAGCTTCATCGCACGCTCCCTTCACTGAGCGGGGCGGATTCGGAGCCGTCGATGCGCTCGGCCAGCAGGGAGGCGACCGCGTCGATGGTGGGCCGGTCCCAGAACAGTGTGACCGGCAGCGGCAGCCGGAACCGTTTCTCCAGCCCGCGCCGGATCCGCATCGTCATGACCGAGTCGAGGCCCATTTCGATGAGGGGGTGGCGCGGGTCCACCTCGGTCGCCGCGAGTTTCGTCTCGGCGGCGACCTGGCGGCGGATCTCCTCGGTCAGGAACAGGTGCAGATCGGGCCCGTTGAGGCCGATCCACGGGGAGGTCGTCTGCTCGGCCGTGCTCTCCTCGGCGGGGGTGTCCGACGGCAGCTCGCTGAGCAGCGGGAGCCTGCGCTCGCCCGCCTCCAGCGGGATGGTCCGCAGGACGGCCGCGTAGCCGAGGTCGTAGCGCTCGGCCAGCTCCCAGGCGCCGAAGGCTTCGGTGAGGCTGATGTCGGCCGTGCCGCGCGCGGCCAGCTCGACGTCGATGACGGCGGAGGAGGTGGACATGCCCAGCCCTCGCCAGGAGGTCCAGCCGAAGCTGGTGGTCGCGCTGTCCCCGGCGGCCCGGCGGTGGGCGGCCAGCGCGTCGAGGAAGGCGTTGCCGGCGGCGTAGCTGGCCTGGCCGGGCAGGCCGAGCAGCTGGCCGCTGGAGGAGAACAGCACGAAGAAGTCCACGCTGCCCGGCGGGAACAGGCTGTGCAGCACCAGCGCGCCGTTCACCTTGGGTCGCAGGACGGTGCGCAGCGATCCCTCGTCGAGGGTGCGGAGGGTGTGGTTGTCCAGGACGCCGGCGGCGTGCACGACGCCCCGGATGGGGGGCAGCCCGAGTGAGGCGGCCGACAGCAGCTTCGCCGCGGCCTCGGCGTCGGCGATGTCCACCGCCACCGTGACCACGGTGACGCCGAGCCGTTCCAGCGACCGGATGGCCTCCACCTGCGCCAGCTCGGTGGGGTCGGTGAGCCGGTCCCAGGCGTCCCGGGGCGGCAGCGCCCGGCGCCCGGCCAGCACGATCCGTCGCCCGCCCCGGTCGGCCAGCCAGTGCGCGACCTCCAGGCCGAGGACGCCGAGGCCACCGGTGATCAGGTAGGTGCCGTCCGGCTGGCAGGTCATCGGCTGGCGGACGGGGTCGCCCTCCAGCCGGCGCAGGCGCGGCAGTGACGGTTCGCCGTCGCGCACCACGACCACGTCCTCGCCGCGCATGGTGCGCACGACGGAGATGAGGCCGGGCACGTCCTCCGGTGACTGCCCGATGTCGACGACGCCGCCCCAGAACTCGGGATGCTCGCCGCCGATGATCCGTCCCAGGCCCCACAGCGGGCCGTGTCCCAGTGCCCGCTCGTCCGCGCTCTCACGCACGCCCTGGGTGACGCACCACAGCCGGGCGGGGGTGACCAGCCCGGTGCCGGCCAGCCGCTGCGCGGTCCGCGCCAGCAGCCACGAGGCGTGGGCCGCCGTCTCGTCCACCTCGCCGGGCGCTCCCAGCGCCGGCACGACCAGGACGATGTGGTCGCCGGTCAGCTCGGAGTCGCGCAGCTCCTCCGGCGTGGCGGCGATGCGGTGCGGGATGCCCGAGCCGCCGAGCCGCTCGGTCAGCCTGCCGAGCAGCGCCGTGTCGGGGCCGACGAGGACCATCTCCGGCGTGATCAGGGACTCCTTGCGCTCCGCCGGCCGCCAGGTGATCTCGTGCACCAGGCGGCGCGGGTTGGTGACCGCTCCGACGTCGCTGTCCAGCACGCCGTACCGCAGCCGCGACAGCCTGCCGACGACGGTGCCGTCGAGGTCGGCGATCTCCACGTCGACGGCGTCGTCGCCGGTCACGCGCACGGTGACGCGGGCCCGTGCCGGTGAGGTCTCGGCGAGGGTGACGCGGTGGATGTGCGCGGGCATGCGCAGGATCGGCGGTCCGGAGAAGGCCACCGAGGCGGTCGACAGGGCGGCGTCCAGGATGGGCGCCCACGTGGTGGGCACGGTGTCGGCGTCCTGGTCGGCGCGGACGGTGGCCACGAGGGTGCCTTCGCCGAGCTGGATCCGTTCCACTGCCCAGGGGAAGCCCATGGCGGCCACGCCGAGCGCGGCGAGCCGGTCGACGACGTAGTCGGTGGGCAGCTCCTCCCCGGCCGCCACGTCGTCGGGCTCGGGGTGCGTGCCCGGGGCGGAGTGCGGCTCGACGGCCGCGGTGGTGTGCGTGACCCAGCCCTTGTCGTCGGCGCCGTCGTCGGCGATCTGGGACGACAGCCGGACCGTGCCGTCCTGCAGGACGATCTGCAGGTTGCGGGGGCTGGTGACGCTGACCGGCACGCGCAGGGCCACGTCGGTCAGATCCGGCCAGGGCCCGGTGGAGGCGGCGGCGGTGAGGAAGGTGTTCAGCAGGACCGCCGCCGGGATGATCTCCACCTCGCGGACCGGGTGGTCGCCGGGGTAGGGGCGGGAGTCGCGGTCGAGGTAGGTCAGCCACGCCTGCGCCGGGGTCGTGCCGATGACGCTGGTCCGGCCGCCGAGCAGGGTGTGGCCGGCCGGGTCGTGCTGTTCGGTCAGGGAGGAGCGGCCCACCGGCTCCTCGCTCCAGTGTGGTCTGTGCTGCCAGGCCGTGGTCGGCAGGTCGGCGAGCGTGCCGCCCGGCCACAGGGCCGACCAGTCCACCTCCGCGCCGTGGCAGTACAGCAGGCCGAGATTGGTGAGCAGCGTCTCGCGTTCGGGCCGGTTGCGGCGCAGGGAGTGCGTGACGAAGGCGTCCTCGACGCCGAGCCCGTCGAGCGTCTCGTTGATGGAGTGTTCCACGACGGGGTGGGGGGAGACCTCGACGAACAGGCGGTAGCCGTCCTCGACGGCCGCGGTCACGGCCTGGGCGAAGCGCACCTGCCCGCGCAGGTTGGCCGCCCAGTAGGAGCCGTCTCGCGGTGCGGTGGAGCGAGGGTCGTGCAGTGCCGTGGTGTAGACGGGGATGGCGGGCGTCCGCGGCGGCAGGTCGGCGGCGGCCGCGGCCAGCGCGTCGAGCAGCGGGTCCATGTGCGGGCTGTGGAAGGCCACGTCGGAGTCGACCTGGCGGACGCCGAGCCCTTCGGCCTGCCACCGCTCGCTGATCTCCCGGACGGCTTCGATGTCGCCGGAGACCACGGCCGATCCGGTGGCGGCGGCGACCGCCACCGCGAGGTCGTGCCGGTCGCCGAGGCGCTGTTCGGCCTCCTGCGGCGGCAGGTTCACCATGGCCATGGCGCCCCGGCCGGCGACCTGGCGCAGGAGCACCGAGCGCCGGCAGACCAGCCTCGCGCCCTGTTCGAGGGTGAGCACCCCGGCGGTGACCGCCGCGGCGATCTCGCCGACCGAGTGGCCGATGACCGCGTCGGGCCGTACGCCGCCGGCCCGCCAGAGTGCGGCGAGCGCCGTCTGCACCGCGAAGATCATCGGTTGGATGACGTCGACCGGCTGCGGGGCGTCGTCGAGGATCGTCGAGCGGGGCGACACGCCCATCTCTTCGACGAACACCGGCTCCAGCCGGTCGATCACCCCGGCGAAGACCGGGTCGGTGGCCAGCAGCTCGCGGGCCATCCCGGTCCACTGGGAGCCGTGCCCGGAGAAGACCCAGACGAGTCCGCGGCCGGTGGACGGTGGCACGGTCCCGGTCGCCGCCCCCGTGCCGGATCCGGCCAGCTCGCGCAGTCGCGCGATCAGTTGCTCGCGGTCGGCGGCGAACACCGCGGCCCGGTGGGGCAGGTGGGTGCGCCGGTGCGCCAGCGTGTGGCCGACGTCGGCGGTCTTCGTCTCGCCGTCTCGCGTGAGCCGGTCGGCGAGGCGGCCGGCGTACTGGCCGACGGCGGCCTGGCTGGCCGCCGACAGCGGGTACAGGGCCGGGCCGCTGTCGTCGGCGGCCTGCTCGGCGGGCGCGTCGGCCGCCTCCAGGATGACGTGCGCGATCGTTCCGCCGTAGCCGTACCCGGACACGCCGGCCCGTCGGGGTCCGCCCGTGTCCGGCCACGGGGTCAGCTCCGTCGTCACCCGCAGGCCGGAGGTGTCCCAGGGGATGGCGGGGTTGGGCGTGGTGAAGTTCAGGCTCGGCGGGATCTCGGCGTGCTGCAGCGCGAGCACCGTCTTGATCACGCCTGCCACGCCGGCGCCGGCTTCGAGGTGGCCGATGTTCGGCTTGACCGACCCGATCAGGCAGGGCTGCCCCTCGGGGCGGCCGGGCCCGAACACCGAGGTCATCGCCCCGGCTTCGAGCGGGTCGCCGACCCGGGTCCCGGTGCCGTGGGCCTCCACGTAGCCGACCGTGGCCGGGTCGATCCCGGCGGCCCGGTAGGCGCGGCGCATGAGATGGGCCTGTGCCTCGCCGCTGGGCGCCATGATGCCGTTGGTCCGCCCGTCCTGGTGCACGGCGCTGCCCCGGACGACCGCGAGCACCCGGTCGCCGTCGCGCCGGGCGTCCGACAGCAGCTTCAGGACGACGACGCCGCCGCCCTCGCCGCGGCCGTAGCCGTCGGCGTCGGCGTCGAAGGACTTGCTGCGCCCGTCCGGTGAGGTGGCGCCGGCGGCGTCGAGCACCAGGGACAGCCCCGGCGCGGCCATCACCAGCACGCCTCCGGCGAGTGCCACGGGGCACTCCCCGGCGCGCAGCGCCTGCGCCGCCAGGTGGATGGCCACCAGTGAGGACGAGCAGGCGGTGTCGACCGCCACGCTCGGGCCGCGCAGGTCCATCGCGTAGGAGACGCGGTTGGCCACCGCGCAGTAGGCGCCGCCGATGCCGGTCCACGCCTCGATGCGGGGAAGGTCCTCCAGCAGCCTGCGGCCGTAGTCGTCCGCGCCGACCCCCATGAAGACCCCGGCGTCGCTCCCGCCGAGATCGCGGGGCGGGATCCCGGCGTGTTCGAGCGCCTCCCAGGCCAGCTCCAGCACGATGCGCTGCTGCGGGTCCATGAGGGCGGCCTCGCGCGGGGTGATGTCGAAGAAGTCGGCGTCGAAGCCCTTGACGTCGTTGAGGAACGCGCCGCGCCGGGTCACGTCGCGCACCGCGGCGGCGTGCTCCCGGCCTTGGGAGGCGTACCAGTCCCAGCGGTCCCGGGGGAGCTCCCCGATGGTGTCGCCGCCCTCGCGCAGGAGGGTCCAGAACTTGTCCGGGGAGTCGATGTCCCCGGCGAATCTGCAGGCCATCCCGATGATGGCGACGGGTTCGGGGGAGTTCATCGGCGGTCCCGCGTCATCGTGTTGACGGTCTTGAAAACGGCGCCGGCCACGGTCATCCCCTTGTCCTTGCACCAGAGCCCTCCTTCGCTCGTCGCAGGCCTCCCTCCGGGGCCTCGAGAGCAGCTCAGAACCAGTGGAACGGGGTTCCTACTTGTGGCCGACGACGAGTGTGTGACTGAAACCCATGTCCTGGTAGCGCTCGATGCGCGAGAAACCCGCGTCGAGGACGGCCTTCTCCATGTCGTTGGGCGAGTAGGTCATGCCCTCGCCGGAGGCCAGCGCCAGGAAGTACGGTGACACCAGTCCGCCGCTCATCGACCCGGTGCCCTCGTCGTTGGAGGTGAAGTTGTAGACCAGGCACACACCTCCCTCGGGCAGCGCGTCGTAGCACTTGCGCAGCAGCTCGGTGTTGCGCTCCAGCGACCAGATCTCGAAGATGTGGAAGAAGAGGATCGCGTCGGCGCCCGGGGGCAGCGGGTCGGCGAACAGGTCGCCGGCGTGGAAGTGCACCCGCTTGTGCAGGTCCGGGTCCTCGATCCGCTGCGAGGCGAGCCGGGTGACGCTCTCCTGGTCGAAGACCGTCATCTCCAGCTGCGGGTAGCGCCGTGCCAGCTCGATGCTGTTGGTGCCGTCGCCGCCGCCGATGTCGATGGCGTGGCGGATGTTGGAGAAGTCGTAGCGGTCGAGGATCTGCGCGAAGGCCCGCTGCGAGGCGTCGCCCATGTTGTCGTAGAAGACCTTCTGCAGCTCGGGGTGGGCGGTGAGGCGCTGGTACAGCGTCGTGCCCGGGCCGCTGATGTGACGCAGCCCCACGTTGGTGTTCTGCCGCATGGACTCGGCGAAGTCGACCAGGCTGGCATTGATGATCTTGGCTTGGATGTCGATGAGCGGGCCGAGGAAGCGCTCACCGGAGCGCAGCAGCTTGCGCCGGGCCATCTCGCTGTTGACGTACTTGTCGCCCTGCTTCTCCAGCAGCAGCAGGGAGGTCAGCCCGAGCAGCAGGACGCGCGCGGGCTGCTCCTCCACGCCGATCGCCGTTGCGACCTCCTTGAGGTCCATCCCTCCCGCCCCCTCCAGAAGCTCGAAGAGGTCGAACTCAAGCCCGGTGCGCAGCAACTCGAATGCGGTAGTGCCGTGAATGATGATCCGCAAGTAGTCGGCATCCGTGATGGTGACGCTGGCGGCCATGGATCTCCTCCGCAGATGGAAGGCGAGCGAAAGGCGGAAGCACTGCCCGGTCCACGGCCGTGACCGCGTCCTGAGGGGAAGCGCCTTCCTGGTCGTGGCTCTGTCGCCTCCTCGGATCCAGCCCTTCCTGCTCGCGTCTCAGATACTCGTCGCTCCTGACACGACGTCTCCACCAAGCATGATCGCGGCACTTGTGGTCCGCACCTTCTGGAGTGCGATGCCGCGCGGCACGGTGGCGGTGTCGCGCCGCGGGTTGCGCGGTGGCGGCGGGGCGGATCGCCGGCCGCGCCGTCCTCGCATCGCATTCGAGAAGATGCCCCGGCGTGCGGGTCACTGAGATGATCACTCCGTACGGCGTCGCCGCGGAGTGCCGCCACTCATGGTCGTCGCCGGGAGGGGCGGGGGGCTGCGGCCGGGTGGCGATGAGTCCGGGGCCGGTCCGCCGTCCGGGCCGGGACGGGCCGTGCCGGCCGTCGTCACGCTCTGGCATCTCGCGCCGGCGGGTGCGCGCAGGGGGCGCCGGCCGGGGCCGGACAGCAGGAAGGACAGGGGCCGGCACCGGCCTCCTGACCGTAACCACCGGCGCCCACCCGGCGGGTGGCACGGCCGGATCCGCCGCAGACGGCGTCGCCGGGCCGCCTCGCACCACGTCCGTGAAGGAGAACCTGATGGTCGACATGATCAACGTTTTTCAACCGTCGCTCGGTGAACAGGAGCTGGCGGCGGTGCGGGAGGTCTTCGAGAGCAACTGGGTCGGCCGTGGTGAGAGGGCGAACGAGTTCGAGGCGGGGTTCGCGCGCCATATCGGTGTCGGCCGGGAGCATGTGACGTCGGTCAACTCCTGCACCGAGGCGACGTTCATAGCGATGGAGCTGGCCGGTGTCGGGCCGGGCTCGGAGGTGGTCCTGCCGACGGTGAGTTTCGTCGGCGCGGGCAACGCCATCGCCTCGCGCGGCGCGCAGCCGGTGTTCTGCGACGTCGATCCGCGGACGCTGAACCCCACCGTCGCCGACGTCGAGGCCGTGCTGACGCCGCGGACCAAGGCGGTGCTCATCCTGCACTACGGCGGTTATCCGGGGGAGGTCGCCCAGATCGCGCAGCTGTGCAGGGACCGCGGGATCCTCCTGATCGAGGACGCCGCGATCGCGATCGCCTCGCGCGTCGACGGCCGGCCGTGCGGGACGTTCGGGGACATGGGGGTCTGGAGCTTCGACCACGGCAAGATCGTCGTGACGGTCGACGGCGGGATGCTGTACGTGCGTGACCCCGAGCTGGCGGCGCGCGCGCCCAAGCTGGCCTATTTCGGGCTGGAGCAGAAGAGCGGGTACGACCAGGCGCTGCGCGCCCGCACGCGGTGGTGGGATTTCGAGATCTCGTCGTTCTCCAGGCGCTCGGTCACCAACGACGTGCTCACCGCCATCGGGAACGTCCAGCTGAGCCGGCTGCCGGAGTTCATCGAGCGCCGGCGTGAGATCGCGCGGCGCTACGACAGCGGGCTGGCCGGCCTCGACGGCCTGCTGTGCCCGCCGCCGCTGCCCGCCGGCCACGAGTCCTCCTACTACATGTACTGGGTGCAGTTCGAGGGCGGCATCCGGGACGAGATCGCGCGTGACCTCTACGAGCGCGGTATCTACACCACCTTCCGCTACCCGCTGCTGCACAAGGTCGCGGCCTACGGGTCGGGCGCCCTGCTGCCCAACGCGGAGGCCGCGGCCGACAGGACGCTGCTGCTGCCGATGCACCAGGCGCTGACCGACGCCGACGTCGAGCGGACCATCGAGGCGGTGCGCGAGTGCGTGAGCGAGCGCCTCGGCGGCGCCGGGGGCGTGAAGCTCGCCGTGGCGGACCGCAGGGCAGGATGACCTCAGGCGCACGACCGGGGCGCCCCCTCCGACTGCCGGAGGGGGCGCCCCGATGGCGTTGCCGGGGGTCTCAGACGATGTGGACCTCGGGCACGTAGAGGATCCAGCGGCCGCCGGCCTCGCGGAAGCCCTGTTCCTTGGCCATGATCTCTTCTGCGTGGTTCCAGGCGAACAGCAGGGCGTAGTCCGGGTAAGGGGCGGAGAAGGCCTCCGGCGGCTTCACCGGCAGGTGCGAACCGGGCACGAGGTGTCCCTGCTTGGACGGGGTGGAGTCGCACACGAACGGGACCAGCTCCGGCCCGATCCCGCAGTAGTTGGTGACCGTCGAGCTCTTGCCCGGTGCGCCGTAGCCGACCACCCGCTGCCCGTCCGACTGGATCCTGTGCAGCAGCGCGACGAGGTCGTCCCGCACGCGCTTGACGGTCTGCCCGAAGTGCTCGAACGTCTCGGTCTCCGACAGCCTGCGGGCGCGCTCCTCGGCGAGCAGCGCGTCGACGGCCGGCGCCGGGGTGCGCGCGCCGGCTCTGGCCAGGGTGTAGCGGATCTCGCCGCCGTGCAGCGGGATGTGCTCGGCGTTGACCAGTTCGAACCCGAAGTGCCTGGCCATCGCCTGCACCGAGGTCACGCTGAAGTAGAAGACGTGCTCGTCGTAGATCTGGTCGAAGGCGGTCCGCTCGATGATGGTGCCCAGGTAGGGCTCCTCGAACACGAACACGCCGTTGGGTGCCAGCAGCGCGTCGATGCCCCGGAAGACCGAGTCGATGTGCGCGATGTGGCAGATGGTGTTGGCGCCGAAGATGACGTCGGCCTCGCCGTGCTCGGAGCGGACGGCGGCCGCGGTCTGCTCGTCGAAGAACTCCGACAGCACCCGGACGCCCTTGGCCCTGGCCAGTTCGGCCACGTTCGCCGACGGCTCGATGCCCAGGTGCCGCACGCCGGCCTGCGCGACCGTCGAGAGCATCACGCCGTCGTTGCAGCCGATCTCGACGATGAACGGGTCGGAGCCGGTGAGCTCGGTCTCCAGGAAACGCCGGGCGTTCTGCTCGAAGTGCTTGCGATGGCCGGCCGATCCGGAGGCGTGGTACCGGTAACCGGCGTGGTATCTGAGATCCTGCGGCACCTCCTCGACCAGCTGCACCATCGTGCAGAGTTCGCACACGCCGACGGCGAGCCGGAAAAAGAATTCTTGCTCTGCCTCGTGCGGCAGCAGGAAACCATTCGCCGTTGGTTGCCGCCCCAGGTCGACGAACTCCTGCACTTTCCCGCCACAAACCCGACATTTGGTGTACATGAACTGAGCTTAACCGTCGGTGTCGTGGTCGCGCTTCTTCGCGGATGCCGATTTCGCCCGTCCGCCGTTCCAAGAATGGTCACATAATTAGCGCAGATGCTTATATCGGCCAGAAAATCTGGTTTCCTCTTATGGGCGCAGTGCTCGCACGGCCGCCGGGGAACCCCCGCTCATGGAGGGCCGGGGCGCTCTCGCCGTACGCGGGCCGGGGGGCTGCGGAATCGTCACGCGTCCGTTCCCGGCCGCATCCATCGCTGCGGGTGCCGTGCCCGCGACGGCGGGCGGCCGCCGGCGCCCCCGGGGCCGCCGCGCGCGGAGCCGGGGGGCGGCCAAAGGGCCCTGTGGCGTGCCGCCGGCGTGGAGGTGTCCCCCGGAGGGGGCGTGGTGGCGCCGGCGGCCCGTCGGGTGCCCGGGTGCCCGGGTGGGCGGCGTGGGCGGCCCGGCGGCGGCCCGGTCGCGCCGGACGCCGCGGTGGCCGCGCCCCTCCAGCCGCATGCCGTCCGGTCAGTAGGTCACGACGGCCTTGAAACGCACCTCGCCCTTGGCGACCTTGTCCAGCGCCTCGGCCACCTGGGTCTTGTCGAACACCTCCACCTTCGGCGTCACCTTCCCGGAGGCGACCACCTCCAGGGCCTCCTTGAGGTACTGCGGACCCTCGTGGGTGGCGCCGAGCACCTGGTGCCGCTGGGCGAAGAACGGCCTGGCCAGGTCCGGCGCGAGCGTGAACGGTTCCAAGCCGTCGATCCCGGCCAGCACGATCCGGCCGCCGAGCCGCAGCCCTCGCATGCTGTCGGTGGCGGCGGCGTAGGAGGGGCCGGTCGCCAGGATCACGTCGGCGCCGCCGGCGGCGAGCAGTTCCTCGCCGCTGCCGACGACGGTGTCGGCGCCGAGCTCCCGGGCCAGGGCGTGCTTGTCCGGCGACCGGGTGATGGCCACGGTCTCGAATCCGCCGGCGGCGGCGAACTGCAGCGCCAGGTGCCCCAGACCGCCGATGCCGAGGACGGCGACCCTCTCCTTCGGCCTGGGGGCGCCCACGCGGAAGGCGGACCAGGCCGTGTAGCCGGCGCACAGCACCGGGGCGGCGAGCTCGTAGTCCAGGCCGTCGGGGAGCAGCACCGTGCCGCTCGCGGCGGCCACCATGTACTCGGCGTGCCCGCCCGGCACGGTGAAGCCCGTCATCGCGGGGGCCGCGCAGCGGAACGCCGCCTGCCCGGAGACCGGCAGTTCGAGCGCGCAGTAGTCGCATCGCCCGCATGTCCCCTGGATCCAGGTGGTGCCGACCCGGTCACCGACCTTGCGGGAGGTGACTCCGGCGCCGACCTCCACGACCTCGCCGACCGGTTCATGCCCGGTGACGGCGGGGGAGAAGGCGGGGAAGGGGATGATGCCCCGTGTGGCCAGCACGTCGTTGTGGCAGATCCCGGACGCGTGAACCCTGATCAGCACCTCACCGGGGCCCGGCCGTGGCGTCGGCACCTCACGCAGCTCCCACGCGGCATTGACCTCTGGAATGACGGCAGCCTTCATTGCCAACCCACCTTCGCGGTGCGGGGAATTAGTCCTACGGCGGGTCCGGCCCGAGGCCGCGCACCGCTGGAAGACGCCGGTCTCGGCCGTTGCGCGCTCGGCAGGTGGCACCGCGGCCGCCGCCGGGCTCCGCAACCGCATCCTCACACCGGCGCATGGGTCCGGCATCTTTTCGATTGCGCTGTCGCGGGCGCGCCGGCCGGGCGTCGCAGGGTGCGATCGGCGCCTGCGCGACTACGCAATTCAGGAGATGCCCGGCGGCACACTCACTTGTGACGATGCGAGGGCGTGGCACAGGCGGCACCGACGCGCCGCCTGTCCGGAAATGCTGCTTTTCGCAAGCGTCCCGCCGAGAAAAGGAACAGCACGGTCGATGTGGGGCTCTCATCCACCGGCAACGGAACCGGCGTCGACAAGGCAAGTCCCGAACGTGGTTGTCCGATTCTGTTCGGCGACATCCATCGGAATGCCTGATCTGGATCGAGACTCGAGGAGATGATCGCCATGAGTATTAAAGTCGGCGACCGTGCGGTCGTGCTCGGCGGAAGTATCACCGGATTGTTCGCCGCCAGCGCGCTCAGCAAGGCCTACCGCGAAGTGGTGCTGGTGGACCGTGACACGCTGATCGACGTGACCGAGTGGCGACGTGGCGCCCCGCAGACCCGGCACATCAACGGGCTGCTCGCGCGTGGCCAGCTCGCTCTGGAGGAGATGTTCCCCGGGATCACCCAGGAGATGGTCGACGACGGGATCCCGCTGTCGGACATGGCCGGCACCGTGCGCTGGTACTTCAACGGCGAGCCGCTGAAGCAGGTCCGTGCCGGCCTGACCTCCATCGCCGCCACCCGCCCGATCATGGAGTTCTACGTCCGCCGGCGGGTGCAGGCCATGCCCAACGTCACCTTCATGGAGAACACCGACATCGTCGGTCTGGTCACGACGGCCGATCACTCCCGGGTGACCGGGGCGCGGGTGCAGGCTCAGGCCAAGGGCAGCAAGGAGCAGATCCTTGAGGCGGACCTGGTGATCGACGCCGCCGGTCGTGGCTCGCGGACTCCGTTGTGGCTGGAGCAGATGGGGTATCTGCGGGTCCAGGAAGACGGGATGAAGGTCGGCCTGGGTTATGTCAGCCGGCACTACGTGCTGAAGCCGGGCACCGACCCGTTCGGCACCGACCATTCGATCAACCCGGTCGCCT
This sequence comes from Streptosporangium sp. NPDC003464, assembly GCF_053588315.1. Classification (NCBI taxonomy): domain Bacteria; kingdom Bacillati; phylum Actinomycetota; class Actinomycetes; order Streptosporangiales; family Streptosporangiaceae; genus Streptosporangium; species Streptosporangium sp. NPDC003464. Next base: position 27,966 of record NZ_JBSFPS010000080.1, read on the forward strand.
CCGCCGCGCTGCCCCGGGGCGCGATCTTCACCAAGACCGACAGCGGCAAGGTGGAGCTGACCGCCTACGGCATCCTCGGCGACCACCCGCCCACGGACCCGGAGGGCTTCAACGAGTTCGTCAAGACCCTCGCGGCGCCCGAGATCTACGAGACGATCATCCAGGCGGAGCCGCTCGACGATCCGGCGCTCTTCCGTTTCCCCACCACGATGTGGCGCCGTTACGACCTGCTCCCCTACCTGCCCGAGCGGTTCCTGATCATGGGTGACGCGGTGTGCACGCCCAACCCGGTGTACGCCCAGGCGCAGACGCTGGCCTCCCTTGAGGCGCTCGCCCTGCACAGGCACCTGGCGAGGGGGGTGGCGCCGAAGCCGAAGGACTTCCAGCAGGATGTGGCCGACATCATCAAGCCGGCGTGGGAGATGACCTCGAGCGTCAACCTCAGCTTCCCCGGTGTGCAGGGGAAGCGGACGCTGAAGGTCCGGGCCGGCAACGCGTTCATGCGCCTGCTGCAGAAGGCCGCGACCCAGGACCCGCGCTTCACCGCCGCGTTCATGAGGGTGGCCGGGCTCATCGACCCGCCGGAGACGCTCATGCGGCCTGCGCTGATCATCAGCGTGCTGCGGCAGCTGTGGCGCAAGCCCGCGCTGCCCAGCGTGCCGCAGCGGACCGTCGCCCGTCCCAGGTCGAAGGCCGCCGCCAGGTGAGCCGCGTGCCGGGTGGAGGAGCGGGCCGGTCGGCCGGTGACTTCATCCGGCCCGGCCGCGCCGAGATGAGCGCGGCCGCGCGGATGTGACCGCCGGGCCGGGGAGCCCGTGCCGGCCCCGGCCGCCACGGGTCCCGGTGCCGGGGCCGGCGGCGTCCAGGCGGCCGCTGACGGGAGGTGCCCGCCCCGCCGGAGACGGCGGGGCGTCGGTCTGTCCGGGTGCGGGCGCCGGCCGGTGCGGTGCGGGGGGCCGGAGGCGGCGGAGGTGCGCGGCCGTCCGCCTGCCGAGTGGTCCGGGCAAAGGTCTGGGCGGGATGCCTGAGCGCACGCCGTAGGCGCGCTGAGAGCCGGCGCGGAGGGGTCCTTTCCGGGACCCGCCCGCGCCGGCTCTCAGCTTTTGCGCGCCGGAGGGTCAGGCCGCTCCGCTGTCGGGCAGGCCGAGCCACCATGGGCTGGAGCGGGCCCATTCGATGGTCTGCAGGAGTCCCTCGCGCAGCGGGGTCCGGCAGTCCCAGCCCAGGATCTCGCGCGCCTTGGCGTTGTCGGGGACGCGCCGGGACAGGTCCTCATAGGCGGGGCCGAGCCGCTGGCTGGTGTCGACGTCGATGATCGACGGGCCGGCCCCGGTCAGTTCGGCGATGAGCCGGACGACGTCCCCGACCGTGGTCTCCACCATGCTTCCGACGTTGAAGGACTCACCGACCGCCTTGGGGTGGGTGGCGGCCAGGATGGTGCCTTCGATGGCGTCGTCGACGAAGGTGAAGCACCGCGTCTGCCGCCCCTGGTCGTAGACCACCATGGATTGCCCGTTGAGGGCCCGGTGGATCGACCGGCTGACGATGTAGGCGGGCCGCTGGCGGGGGCCGTACACGTTGAAGTAGCGCACGATCGTGGCCTCCAGCCCGTGCTGGCGGGCGAAGGCGAAGGTGAGGTGCTCGGCCAGGGCCTTGCCCGAGGAGTAGGACCAGCGGTCGGAGGAGGTGGCGCCGAGCACCCGGTCGCTGTCTTCGCGCCACGGCACGGCGGGGTTCTTGCCGAAGACCTCGCTGGTGCTGGCCAGGATGACTTTCGCGCCGGTCCGGTGGGCGAGGTCCAGCACGTTGCGGGTGCCGGTGAAGTTGATGTCGATGACGTCCATCGGGCGGGCCAGGTACTGGTCGACGCCGACGACCGCGGCCAGGTGGTAGACGATGTCGGTCCCGGGGGTGATCGCCTCGGCGAGTTTCGCCGGATCGCGGATGTCGCCCTCGACGTGTCTGGCGTGCTGCCCGGTGGAGGTCTTCGACGGCGGTGCGCCGTCGAAGACGGTGACCTGGTCGCCCTGTGCGATGAGCCGCTCCACCAGGTGGCTGCCGACGAAGCCGCTCCCGCCGGTGACGACCACCCGGGACGGGCGGTGCACCTGGCCGTTGTGGGGCTTGCCGGCCGTGGCGCCCGCGCTGCCGCTCTCGTGCGCGGCGCTCATGAGCCCGACTCCACGTAGAGCGCGGCCACGGGACCCTCGACGAGGCGCGAGACCGGCGCCACCGGGTAGCTGTGCGGGTCGGGGGCGGCGGGGGCGCCCACCCGCCCGATCCCCTGGTAGAGGTAGCCCAGGCGGCGCAGTGAGGCGATCTTCTCCTTGGAGTAGTAGGCCCGCCCGTCGAGCAGCAGGCATGATCGGGCGACGGGCAGTGCCGCGAAGTCGATGTCCTCGAACTCCCGGTGCAGTGCCAGTACGGCGATGCAGTCGGCGTCCTGCACGGCCTCCTGCAGGCTCGCCGCGGGCGTGATGCCGAACAGTTCCTCGGCGTGGGCGACGTCGACCAGCGGGTCGAAGATGCGCACCTGGGCGCCGGTCTCGACCAGGGTCTCTACCACTCCCCGCGTCGGGGTGGCCCGCAGGTCACCGGTGTTGTTCTTGAAGGCCAGGCCCAGCACGGCCACCTTCGCGGTCGCCGGGTTCTTGCCCAGCTTGACCAGCTCGTCGATGGCGAGCTGCGCCGTGTACTCCGGCATCCCCGCGTTGACCTCGCGGCCGGCCGGCGCGGTCAGGATCTCCACGCCGCGCCGGCGGGCCGAACGCCACACCATCCACGGGTCCTTGGTCAGGCAGGAGCCGCCCACGCCGACGCTGGGCAGCAGGATGTTGACGGTGCCCTTGCCCTTGGGGATCGTGTTGGCCGCGGCGATGACGTCCAGCACGTCCACGTCGTACAGGGCGCAGAACTTGGCCAGCTCGTTGGCGAGGGCGATGTTGAGGTCGATCCACCAGTTGTCGGCGAGCTTGACGATCTCCGCCGACTCCAGGGAGTCCAGCGGGATCACCTCGACTCCGAGGACCCTGTGCCAGAACGCCGCCACGTCCCGGGTGCTGTCCGGCTCCAGCCCGCCGGCCACGATGGGGAAGGTGCGCAGCTCGGCCAGGGCGGTGCCCTCGGCGAGCCGTTCCGGGGTGAAGGCCAGTCCGAAGTCCACACCACCGATCAGCCCGCTCTGCTCCAGCAGCGGCAGCACGACATCTCGGGTCGTGCCCGGCGGCACGGTGCTCTTGAGCACCACCAGCTGACCCTGGCGGAGGTGGCGGCTCAGCTCCAGGCACGCGCCGCGCAGCTGCTCGTCGGCCAGCGCCCCCTTCTCGCGGATCGGGGTGCCGACCGCGATCAGCACGACGTCGGCGCTACCGAGCTCGGCGCTGTCGGTGGTGACGCGCAGCCGCCCGGTCGTCACCCCGCGAAAGATCATGTCGGCCAGCCCCTGCTCCTGGAACCGGCAGTAGCCGCGGGCCAGTTCCTCGATCAGCCGGGGATCGGTGTCCACGCCGACGACGTCGAAGCCGCGGTCGGCCAGTGTCGCCGCGATGCACGAGCCGACATACCCAAAGCCGATGACTGCCACTTTAAGGTTTTCACGGTCGGGCAGAAAACGCATCTACGTCTCCAATCGAGAGAAATACGGGGTCGATCCTTCGTCATCAGTGAGCGGCGACCTGAATTCTCCGTTGGGGCGTGCTGGCGTAGGTTTCCGAGAAAGTATGAGAGAAACAGACCGAACCCCGATAGACAGCCGAGTGATCTCGCGTCGCCACCAAATGATCGCTGCTTTCTCGTTTGGCCATCGGCCGCCCTGGATCCGTCGATCCTCAGCCCATCGTCATCCCGGCCGCTCTACGCTGCATCTCCTGGCTTGCCCAACCGCCGGAGCGCGCCGGCTGCGGCGCTGGCGGCCGCCCCGGGATGCCCGGAGCCGGCACAGGTGAGGCCGTCTCGGGGGTGCCGCGGAGGACGGCGGATCGGCGGCCCTCCCATGTGCCGCGGCCCGGTGGCCGATACCCGCCTCCATCCGCTGATCTGGGCCTTTTGTGGCGGGATGGTCAGGGCAGGCGCGGCACGTGCCGCAGCGGGCTGTGACCGCCGGTTCAGCGGCGACCGTGCCGGCCGGCACAGCCCGCTGCGGAGGGTTACGGCGTACCCGCAAAGCACTCACAAATCCACTCATATTCCGCAATTCAGAAGATGTGGTGTCGAGAGGCTGGGTGTGAGGCTGCACGGGATAACGATTCTCCGGCGGAACCGCCGCGGTCATCGGTGTGTGGAGAGGAGAACACCATGCGTGCATTCGCGCGCCCTGGTCGCCATCGGACCCGGCGTGGAAGAGCACTCTCGCTCGTCGCGCTCGTGGTCGCCGGCGGACTGAGCATGAACGGCACCGCCCACGCCGACGACGGCGGGGTCTCGGACCGCCCGATCCTGGGCATCTGGGAGGCGCAGAGCCTCAGCGGTGCCAAGAACAACCGGTCCCACCCCGACTGGGGTGTGGCAGGGGCGCTCTACCCCCGGCTGGCCCCGGCGCGCTACGCCGACGGACTCAACAAGCCGGCCTCGGGGCCCAACGCCCGGTACGTGAGCAACCGTGTCTTCAACGACAGCAACCAGAATCTGTACTCCGAGCGCAACGTCAGCCAGTGGGCATTCGTCTGGGGCCAGTTCCTCGACCACACCATGGCCCAGCGGCTCGGCCGGCGGGGGACCGGCGACCCCGGGGAGGCGTTGAACACCCCCTTCGACAAGAACGACCCGCTTGAGAAGTTCCGCAACGACCTCGGGGTCATCTTCTTCGAGCGTTCCGCCCCCGCCCCTGGCAGCGGTGTCACCAGCGCCCGCGACCAGATCAACACGATCAGTTCCTATATCGAGGCCTCGGCCGTCTACGGGGACACCGACGCGCGCCTGGACTGGATGCGTGAGGGCAGCGTGGACGGCAACCCGGACAACAACGACGCGCGGCTGCTGATGCCGGGTAACTACCTGCCCCGGCGAGACAGCCGCGGCAACCCCGACACCGCGCCGGCCATGGTCATCGGCGGCCAGCTGTTCACCAAGCCGACCCGGGCCGCCGTCACCGGCGATCAGCGGGCCAACGAGAACCCCGCGCTGCTGGCCACACAGACGCTGTTCGCCCGTGAGCACAACCGGATCGTCTCCCTGCTGCCGAGCTGGGTGTCGCAGCAGGACAAGTTCCAGATCGCCCGGGCCGTCGTCATCGCCGAGCAGCAGTACGTCACCTACAACGAGTTCCTGCCCACGCTGGGTGTGACGCTGCCTCCCTACAGGGGATACAAGCCGAAGGTGGACGCGACGGTCACCAACGAGTTCGCGACCGTCGGATACCGCGGGCACAGCCAGATCCGCCCCAAGTTCAGGATCACTGCCGAGACCGGCCGCTACAGCCAGGCCACGCTGGACGCGCTGAAAGCGATGAACATCGACGTCGTGGTCAAGGACGACGAAGTCGAACTGGCCATCCCCCTGGGCGAAGACGCCTTCTTCAACCCCGACCTCCTGGAGATGCTCCAGCTGGGGCCCATGCTGCACGGCATCGGCCTGAAGGCGCAGAACAAGAACGACGAGCAGATCAACAACCTGCTGCGCAGCGCGGGCTTCGAGCTCTCGGGCAACCCGCTGTGCGGCGACGACCCGACGCTGCCGGACTGTGTCGTCGGTGTGACGGACCTGGGCGCGCTCGACATCGAGCGGGGCCGCGACCACGGTATGCCGACCTACAACCAGCTGCGTCAGGCGTACGGCCTGCCGGCGAAGACCTCGTTCAAGGCCATCACCGGTGAGGCGTCCGACTCGTTCCCCTCCGACCCGTTGCTGACCCCCGGCAACGAGATCAACGACCCCGACAGCATGGACTTCACGCAGCTGTTCGACATCAATGGCAACCCGACCACGGCCGAGGCGGACAACGCCACCAGCGGTGTGCGCCGCACGCCGCTGGCCGCGCGGCTCAAGGCGGTCTACGCCGACGTGGCCGATGTCGACGCCTTCGTCGGCATGATGGCTGAGCCGCACCTGCCGGGCCGGGAGTTCGGCGAGACGCAGCTGGCGATCTGGAAGAGGGAGTTCACGGCGCTGCGCGACGGCGACCGCTTCTTCCACGCCAACGACCCGCTGCTGCCCTTCATCCGGAAGGTCTTCGGGATCGACTACCGCAAGCCGCTCGGTGACATCATCGCCCTGAACACCGACATCCCGCGGGACACCATGTCCCCGAACGTGTTCTTCACCCCGCAGGCCCAGCAGCAGAGCAAGGCGGCCCCGAGCCCGTCGGCCGCCGAGCCGGTGGTGCCCAACTCCTCCACCCGCGCCGGTAACGGCCGCGCCGCCACCTTCCGGGCACCCGGGGGACCGGCCGCACTGCCGGTCGGACAGGCACCCGGCGTGTCGCTGACCCGCAGGGCACGCCGCAGGACCCCACGCGGCACCGGCGCGGAGATCTGATCACCGCAACGGCCCCCTGAACGGATGTACGGCCTCGCCGCCGGTAGTGGCTCGGAGCTTGTGTCCCTGTCACTGCCGGCGGCGTTGAGCATTACGAGGAAGGCACGGCCCCGCAGAGGGTGTGTCCTTTGCCGCCTCGGGTGCATCGGGCCTGTCCTGGCCGTCTAGGTGTAATGACCACGGACGTTGAGAACGCAGGGCGACACGGTCTGTGGATCGTTGAAGAGTGAAGGGCCTGCGGGTTCGGTGTGGATTGCGATATCT
>NZ_JBSFPS010000081.1:0-34662 GCF_053588315.1 Streptosporangium sp. NPDC003464
AGAAGGAGGGCAAGAAGCGGATGAAGATGGTCGGCCGCGTCGAGGTCCCCCAGGAGGCGTTCGTCGCCGCGCTGTCCACCGAGTCCTCCGCCGACAAGACCAAGAAGTAGCCGGCGCCCCGCCCGTCCGGAGCGGGCGGGCGGGGCCGCCGGTGACCCAGGACCTGCGGCCCCGCCCAGTCTGGAGACGGGCGCCTCAGCGCAGGACGCTGTAGAGCGCCGAGGTCAGCGAGGCCTTGGCGTCGTCCTGGTCGATGGACCACATCATGGAGCCGCCGAGACCCTTGAGGCGGATGTAGGCCGCCTTCTGGACCACCGTGGCCGGGTCGTCGTAGGACCAGAACTCGTTGCCGTCGTAGATCCAGTTGCTGCCGGTCCTCAGGTCGCGGTAGCGCTTGCCGGGCTTGTTCACCAGGTTCTTGTAGTCGTCGCTGCCGGCCGCCCAGGTGCCGGGCGCGGGACCGGTGGCGGTGCCGTACAGGCCGTTGCGGCCGCCGGTGACGCCGGTCCAGCCCTGGCCGTACGCCGGGATGCCGACGATGATCTTCCTGGCCGGGGCGCCGCGTGACAGGTAGTCGCGGACGGTCTGGTCCACGCTGTACTTCACCGGGCTGGGGTCGCGTCGGTCGGTGAGCAGGTTGCCGTTGTGGCCGGTGACGTTCTCCCACGGACCGTGCAGGTCGTAGCCCTGGACGGTGGCGAAGGTGAGGTGCTTGAAGACGTCGCGCACCTCGAAGCCCGCATCGATCTTGGCGGCGGCGGCGGGCAGGTAGGCGGTCAGCTCGCTCCGCCGGTCCAGCTCGTTCATCTGGCGGCGCAGCTCGGCGGTGAACAGCGTGAAGTTCTGCTTGTCCTCGGGCCGGATGACGTTGCCCTCGTTGCCGGAGGAGCCCGGCCACTCCCAGTCGAGGTCGATGCCGTCGAAGACGCCGGCTCCGGCGCCGGGCGCGGTGCCGGGCAGGTTGCCCTTGAGCCACAGGTCCACGCAGGAGGTCGCCAGCTTGGCGCGCCCCTCGGGGGTCAGCACCGCGTCGGAGAAGTATTTCGAGCCCGACCAGCCACCGAGGGAGATGAGCACCTTCAGACCGGGATGCTTGGCCTTGAGCTTCTTCAACTGGTTCAGGTTGCCGTTCAGCGCCTGGCCCTCGGCGTCGCCGACGCCGTCCACGCTCTGCCCGGCGGGGACCGGGCGCTGCCAGTCGGCCCACGCGTCGGAGGAGACGCAGTCGCCGCCGGCGCTGACGGAGCCGAAGGCGTAGTTGATGTGGGTCAGCTTGGCGGCGGCGCCGGTGGTGTCCAGGTCCTTGACGTGGTAGTTGCGGCCGTAGATGCCCCACTGGATGAAGTAGGCGACCCGCTTGAAGCGGTCGCCGTGGTCCGGGGCGGTCCGGGCCTGAGCCGGTGCCGGTACGGCTGTCGCCGTGAGGCCCGCGGCGATGACCGCCGCGAGCGTGTGCCGGAGGAGTCTCTGCACGGGCTTCTCCACTTGCGTCGGGGGATTAACTTATAGGAAACTTTCCTTTAAGTTTTCACGGATCGTAGACTTGGCCGATCTGGGCGTCAACGGTCTGCCGCTGATTTGCTGCATAGGCGGCCGGCGCGGCGCGCCGGCCGCCGTTCCGGGCACCCGGACGGGAGCGGCAGACTTGGTGTCGTGCCATCCACTCTTCCCGACGGTGACCCCGTACCGGCCTCGGGCCGGCTCCCCGACAGCGCGCTCCACGGGCTCGGCGGGCGACCCTTCGGCTTCTACGTCCACGTGCCCTTCTGCGTGACCCGCTGCGGCTACTGCGACTTCAACACCTACACGGCCGCCGAGCTCGGCCCCGGCGCCTCGCACCGGGACTACGCCGACACCGCGATCGACGAGGTACGGCGGGCACGGGCCACCCTCGGCGGGGCGGACCTCCCGGTCGAGACGGTGTTCTTCGGCGGCGGCACCCCGACCCTGCTGCCCGCCGGAGACCTGGTCCGGATCCTGGCGGCGATCGAGGAGGAGTTCGGGCTGGCCCCCGGCGCCGAGGTGACCACCGAGGCCAACCCCGAGTCCGTGGACCGGGCCTACCTGGCCGAGCTGCGCGGCGGCGGGTTCACCCGGATGAGCTTCGGCATGCAGAGCGCCCGCGAGCACGTGCTGGAGGTGCTGGAGCGCCGGCACACCCCCGGCCGGCCGGCGCAGGCCGTACGGGAGGCCAGGGAGGCCGGGTTCGACCACGTGAACCTGGACCTGATCTGCAGCACGCCGGGGGAGAGCGACGACGACTGGCGGGCCTCGCTGGCCGCGGCGATCGAGGCCGGGCCCGACCACGTGTCCGCCTACTCGCTGATCGTCGAGGACGGCACCAGGCTGGCGGCCAGGATCCGGCGCGGCGAGCTGCCCATGCCCGACGACGACGTGGCCGCCGACCGCTATCTCATCGCCGACGCCATGCTCGCCGAGGCCGGTTTCGAGTGGTACGAGGTGTCCAACTGGGCGACCTCGGAGGCCGGACGCTGCCGGCACAACCTGCTCTACTGGACCGGCGGCGACTGGTGGGGCGTCGGCCCCGGCGCGCACAGCCACGTCGGCGGCACCCGGTGGTGGAACGTCAAGCATCCGGCGGCCTACGCCCGGCGGCTGGCCTCCGGCGTCTCGCCCGCGCACGCCCGCGAGGTGCTCACCTCGGAGGACAGGGCGGTGGAGCGGCTGATGCTGGAGCTCAGGCTCGCCCAGGGGTTCCCGCTCAAGGAGATCCAGCGGCCGCCGGTCGTCGCCAGGGCACTGGCCGACGGCCTGCTCGAGATGGAACCGTTCAAGGCGGGCCGCGCGGTGCTGACGCTGCGCGGGCGGCTGCTGGCCGACGCCCTGGTGCGGGACCTGACCTGAGGGCCTGTCCACGCGCCCGGCGGCCGCGTGACGGCCCTCCGGACCCGCGTGAGGGCGGGCCCGGGGTCCGTGACGGGCGCCTGTCCACGCGCCTGGGGGCGGCTGGGGGTCGGGCGTGCGCCGGTGGTCAGCTGACGAAACGGATGTTCATCGGATAGCGGTAGCTCTCCCCCCGGTTGGCCGCGACGGCCGCCATGATCATCAAGGCGAGCGACCCGATCCAGAGCACGAAGATCAGAAGGAAGCCGATCAGCACGAACGCCAGGACCCAGGAGACGAAGTAAGCGATCATCAGGGTGAGCTGGAAGTTGAGCGCCTCGGCCGCCTGGCTCCGCACGTAGGGGGACTCGTCCTTCTTCACGAGATACAGCACCAGTGGGCCGACGAACGAGGCCAGCAGGCCCAGCAGGTGGGCGAGCATGGCCATGGTGGTCTCGTCACGGCTGGGCCGCCAGCCGTAGGCCCCCTGCTGGGGCGGGTATCCGTAGCCGACCGGCTGGCCGTAGCCGCCGGTCGGCTGGCCGTAGCCGCCGGGTGGCTGGCCATAGGCGTCGTACGGCTGGCCGTACCCGCCGGGTGGCTGGCCGTACCCGCCGGAAGGCTGGCCGTATGTGTCGGAAGGCTGGCCGTAGCCGCCGGTCGGCTGGCCGTACGCGCCGGGAGGCGGATACGCCCCCTGGTGGCCGTCCTGGTAGCCGGGCTGGTGCCCCTGGTCGCCGGATCCGTACGGCGGAGCCGCGGGGGGCGGGTAGCCCTGGCCGGGCTGGGGCGGCCATCCGGCCTGCCTGGTGGGTTCCTCGCCCGCGGGTCCGTACCGCGGGCTCTCGGGACTGTCGCTCATTGCCCCTCCTGATGGGGTGCGGGGTTAGTCATCCTGGCCGGGAACCGTCACGAAGTCGATCAGCTCCTCGACGGGACCGAGCAGCTCCGGCTCCAGATCGGCGTAGGTGGTGACCGATCCCAGAATGCGGCGCCATGCCTCGGCGGGCTCCAGATCCCAGCCGAGGGCGGCGATGACCCCTTCTTTCCAGGGTATGCCGCGCGGCACCGGCGGCCAGGAGCCGATCTTCAGCACCGAGGGCTTGACCGCCTGCCAGACGTCGACGAACGGGTGCCCGACGACCAGTACGTGCGGTGAGGAGACCTGGGCGGCGATCCGGCTCTCCTTCGAGCCGTGGACCAGGTGGTCGACGAGCACGCCCAGGCGGCGGCCGGGGCCGGGCCCGAACTCCTCGACGATCGAGGGCAGGTGGTCGACCCCTTCGAGATACTCCACGACCACGCCCTCCACCCGGAGGTCGTGGCCCCAGACCTTCTCCACGAGCGCGGCGTCGTGCACGCCCTCCACGTAGATCCGGCTCTCCTTGGCCACCTGGGCCCGCAGGCCCTCCACCGCGATCGAACCCGAGGCGCTCCGCCTCGGAGCCCGCGGCGCGGCGGTGGGCCGGACCAGCGTCACCACCTTGCCCTCCAGGAGGAACGCGGCGGGCTCCAGCGGGAACAGCCGCCGCCGCCCGAACCGGTCCTCCAGCGTGACGGCCTCCTTGTCGCAGGCCACCACGGCGCCGCAGAAGCCGCCGTCGGCGTCCTCCACGACCAGGTCGAGCTCCGCGGGGACCTGGGGGATCTTCCCCTTGAGGGGGCGCCGCCAGTTCTCCGACAGCACGTCGCGCTCGTACATCACCGGCCGCTCGCTCTCTCGTCAGGGATCAAGTGGACGGTAGCAAAAGCCGTGATCACCTGCCGTAGGCTCCCGGCTGTCCCCACTGCCCCGCCGCGGCGGCGGCCTGGCGCCTGCGGGCGCCGCTCCGCCTGACCAGCACGACGATCGTCACGATGACGGCCAGCAGGAAGCCCAGCCCCGGCACCGCGAACAGCGCGATCGCGCCGCCCACCACCGAATCGGCGACGATCTCCCTGCCGACGCCGAACTTGGCGGGCGCCCCCTCGGAGGTGGTGCACGTGAGCTGGTAGTCGCCGGCCTTGTCCACCCCGATCCGCAGGGCCAGCTCCCAGACGACGCCGTCGGAGGTGACGGTCTGCTGCACGCCCGGCTGCTGGAGCCGGACCTTTTCCGGATCACCCTGGATCTGGCACTCGAAGTTGGTGCCCGTCTCGGCGGAGACGTAGATCGCGGGCTTGTCCGCCGGGTCGAGCTTGACCGTCACGGCCTTGCCCGGCTCGAACGAGCTGGTGGGCGCGGCGTCGGTGATCGCGCTGAAGATGCCGCCGGCGAAACCGGCGATGCCGACGATCACGCTGAGGACGAAGACCAGCCAGACGCCGACGATCCAGCCGATGCTGGGCTTGACCTTCGTCTTCGGCGGCGGCCCCTGGGGTGCGCCGTAGCCGGGGGAGGCGTAGCCGTAGGAAGGGGCGCCCTGGTGCTGGCCGTAGGGCTGCTGGGGGGCGCCGTAGCCGGGGGCGCCGGAGGGGGTGCCACCCGAGGGGGATCCGAAATCGTGGGACATGTCGTAAATTGTGGGTCTTGCCGCTTGTATCCCGATAGCAGTTGACTTGACAGTTGCTTGGGCCCGTCATCCTGACGCCGTGTTATCGCACCCCGTGGGCTGGAGCCGTACACTTGGCACTCGGGAACACAGAGTGCCAGACCTGGTGTTTCACATTCGGTGCAGGGAGGTGAGCACGTTGGTCGACGACCGCAAGCTGGCGGTTCTCCGCGCCATCGTCGAGGATTACGTGTCCACCAACGAGCCGGTGGGCTCCAAGACCCTCGTCGAGCGGCACAACCTGGGTGTGTCGTCGGCGACCATCCGCAACGACATGGCGGTGCTGGAGGAGCAGGGCTACATCGCCCAGCCCCACACCAGCGCCGGCCGGGTGCCCACGGACAAGGGCTACCGGCTGTTCGTCGACAGGCTCTCGCAGGTGAAGCCGTTGTCGAGCGCGGAGAAGAGGGCCATCGAGAGCTTCCTCGCCGGCGCCGTTGACATCGACGACGTCGTGATGCGCACGGTGCGGCTGCTGGCGCAGCTGACCCGGCAGGTCGCCGTCGTGCAATATCCCACGCTGACCAGCTCCACGGTCCGGCACGTCGAGCTGGTCCCGTTGAGCGAGCGCAGGCTGATGTTCGTGCTCATCACCAACACGGGACGGGTCGAGCAGCGCGTGGTCGAGCTGCCCGACGTGGTGGACGAGACCCGTGTCGCCCATCTCCGCGCGACTCTCAACGCCTGCCTCGACGGGTGCGGGCTGGCCAGGGTCCCCGACACGGTCGCCGACCTGCCCGAGCGACTGCCGGCCGAGGACCGGCCGTTCGCGGCCACGGTCCTGTCGGTGCTGCTGGAGTCCCTCGTGGACCGGCATGATGAAAAGATCGTTTTTGCCGGGGCGGCCAACCTCGCGGGAGCCGACTTCACCGTCGGGCTCCGCGACGTGCTGGAGGCCCTGGAAGAGCAGGTCGTGCTCATACGCCTGCTCGGTGAGACCTCCGACCTGTCGGCGCTGACAGTACGGATCGGCTCGGAGAACCCCTACACCGGACTCCAGGGCACATCGATCGTCGTCGCCGGATACGGTTCGGGGGACAAGCAACTGGCCCGGCTCGGTGTGCTGGGTCCGACGCGAATGGACTACCCGGTCACGATGGGCGCGGTGCGCGCGGTGGCACGCTACGTCAGCCAGATCCTGGCTGCATCTTAAGAGGTCAACTAAGTGGCTAAGAGCGACTACTACGGCACCCTCGGGGTGCGCCGTGACGCCAGTGCGGAAGAGATCAAGAAGGCGTATCGTCGCCTGGCGCGGGAGCTGCATCCCGATGTGAACCCCGATCCTGAGACCCAGGAGCGGTTCAAGGACATCACCCAGGCCTACGAGGTCCTGTCCGACCCCAACAAGCGCCAGATGTACGACATGGGCGCCGATCCGTTCTCCTCCGGCGCCGGTGCGGGCCCGGGCGGCTTCGGGGCGGGCTTCCCCTTCAGCGACATCATGGACGCCTTCTTCGGCGCGGCCGGCGGCGGCGGCACCCGCGGACCCAGGTCGCGTGCCCGCCGGGGCCGCAACGCCACCATCCGGGTGGAGCTCGACCTGCGCGAGTCGGCCTTCGGCACCACCCGCGAGCTGGTCGTCGACACCGCCGTGCTCTGCGAGGTCTGCACGGGCTCCGGCGCCGCGTCCGGCACCCACCCCGACACCTGCGACATGTGCCACGGCCGGGGCGAGGTCTCCCAGGTCACCCGGTCCTTCCTCGGCCAGGTCATGACCTCCCGCCCCTGTCCCCAGTGCGGTGGGTTCGGTTCGATCATCCGCAACCCCTGCCAGGAGTGCTCCGGCGACGGCCGGGTCCGCACCCGGCGGACCATCAAGGTCCGCATCCCGGCCGGCGTCGAGGACGGCACCCACATCCAGCTCGCCGGCGAGGGCGAGATCGGCCCGGGTGGCGGCCCGCCCGGCGACCTGTTCCTGGAGATCGTCGAGCGCCCGCACGAGATCTTCGAGCGCCGCGGCGACGACCTGCACTGCACCGTGCAGATCCCGATGACCGCGGCCGCGCTGGGCACCGTCCTGACCATGGAGACGCTCGACGGCGCCGAGGAGCTCGACATCCGGCCGGGCACCCAGTCCGGCCAGACCATCCCGCTCTACGGCCGCGGCGTCCAGCGCCTCAACGAGAACGGCCGTGGCGACCTGCTGATCCACGTCAACGTGGAGACCCCGGCCCGCCTCGACCCGGCCCAGGAGGAGCTCATGCGCGAGCTCGCCAAGCTCCGCGGCGAGGAGCGCCCGCCCGGCAAGTTCGCCCCCGGCCAGCAGGGGTTCTTCTCCAGGCTGCGGGACGCCTTCAATGGCCGCTGACGGCGGCCTCCCCGGGTCGGCCCGGCCCGTCCGCGCCGGCCGGGCCGCAGGCGTCCGCCGGCCCGGCCCGCACCTCCCCGCCGGCCGATGACGGCCCCGGTCTTCCTGGCCGAACCGGCCGACCTGGCCCGGGCGGAGTTCACCTTCGGCGGCCCGGAGGGGCGCCACGCGGCGGCCGTACGCCGGCTGCGGGCCGGGGAGCGGCTCGACCTGACCGACGGCGCGGGCACCGTCGCCGAGTGCGTGGTCCGGGAGGCGGGCAAGGACTCCCTCCGTGTCGAGGTGCTGCGCCGCTACGACGTGCCGGCCCCGCGCCCCCGCCTGGTCGTGGTGCAGGGACTGCCCAAGGGCGACCGGGGCGAGCTGGCCGTGGAGATGATGACCGAGGCCGGGGTCGACGTGATCGTGCCCTGGTCCGCCGCCCGGTGCGTCACCCAGTGGAAGGGCGAGCGGGCCGTCAAGTCTCTGAACCGCTGGCGCTCCACGGCGAGGGAGGCGGGCAAGCAGTCCCGCCGCTTCCACCTGCCCGAGGTGACCGAGCCCGCCACCACCGCCAAGGTCGCCGCGCTGCTGTCGGCGGCCGCCCTGGGTGTCGTGCTGCACGAGGAGGCGGCCTCCCCGCTGTCGTCCCTGGAGCTCCCCGGCGCCGGTGACATCGTCGTGGTGGTCGGCCCCGAGGGCGGCGTCGGCCCGGAGGAGATCGACGCCTTCCGCGCGGCGGGGGCCGTGGCGGCGCTGCTCGGGCCGACGGTGCTGCGCACCTCGACGGCCGGGGTCGCCGCCGCGGCGGTGCTCCAGACGCGCACCGGCCGCTGGTGACGGGCTGGCCGGACTGGTGACGGGCTAGCCGCCGGAGGAGATGGAGGTCGTCGACTCCGTCGGCATCGGAGCCGACTGATCGTCCGTCGGCGGGCACTCCTCGACCGAGCACGGGCTGCCCGAGGGGGCGGACGACTCAGAGGGCCTCGGAGTCGGCGCCGGCGTCCGGCACTCCTCGGTGAGCTCCTCGGGCTCGACCACCGTGCCGTCGGGCGGAGTCGTGGGGCAGGTGGGCGAGGGGGTGGGCTCCGGGGTCGGCGTTGGCTTGTGCGTCGGCTTCGGGCTCGGCTTCGGGTGCGGCGCGGAGGACCTGGAGTGGGTGGGCGTCGGCAGGGGCGCGGTGGCGCCGGGCTCGGGCTTGGTGGCGACCGGGAGCGGATCGTCGCCGTTGGAGGGGGCCCGCGAGGTGGCGGACAGGTCAGGTGGGGTCGAATGGGTGAAGTTGACGTCGTTCACCTGCCGGGTCACCTGCTCGCGGAACTCCGGGACCACCATGACGACGGTGGCCGCGACCAGGACGGCTCCCGCGATCGAGGCTCCGGCGCGCCACCACATCAGCCCGCGGAGCCCGCGTCTTTCCACGCGGGCGCGGATGATCTCCAGGCCGTCCGGGGAGGGAACGACCGAGTCCGCCTCCGCGCTGAGGACACGGCGGAGCAGCTCGCCGTACTCGTCGGGGGACTCGGTCATGACAGTTGCTCCAGTGTGGTCCGTAGGGCGGCCATGCCGCGAGCCGTGTGGCTCTTGACCGCGCCCTTGCTGATGCCCATGGCATGGGCGATCTGCGCTTCTGACAGGTCTCCGTAATAGCGCAGAACCAGTGCCTCCCGCTGGCGCGCGGGCAGGCCGCGGAGTGCCTCGATGACGGCGGACCGCTCGAACTCGCCGATCGCGCCGTTCTCGGCGCTCGGCGCGTCGGGCATGCCCTTGGGAGCGTACTTCTCCACGACCGCCCGGTGCCGAAGCACCGAGCGCGATCGGTTGACGACCGATTGGCGCAGGTAGGCGAGTGCCTTGTCGGTGTCGCGCAGCCGCCGCCAGGCGCCATGGATGGCGACGAAGGCGTCCTGCACGACTTCCTCCGCGGTTGCCATGTCGCGGACGAGCAGCACGGCGAGGCGCACGAGCGACCGATAGTGCGCGCTGTAGAGCGCGGTAACGGCCATGTCGGCGTCCCACCCGACGGGCACCGCCCCGAGCGACCTGTCGGCCAGGAGGGTCTCGGTGGTCACATCAGTGGGACGCTCGGCCTTCCCAGAGGGTTTACGCTCTTCCGGTTCATTAGGGGGCATGACCCAGTCGTGTCCTCGCCAGGCGGCCATATCGTGCGGATCGCAATGGTCTGTAGTTGTTGAAGTTTTGCATACCCACCTTATCCGGGTGGATCTTTCTTTGCTGGAGATGGACCATCACCGATTGACAACGTCACGGACGGATAGGGTGCCTGCATGGTGAGCGAAGCCGACTGCCTGTTCTGCAAGATCGTCGCCGGGGAGATCCCCGCGAAGATCGTTCATGAGACCGACCGCACGCTGGCCTTCCGGGACGTCAACCCGCAGGCCCCCACCCACGTGCTCGTGGTCCCCAAGGACCACTACCCGGACGCGGCCGCGCTGGCCGCGGCCGACGACGGGCTCGCCGACGACGTGCTCAAGGCGGCGCACGCCGTCGCCGAGCAGGAGGGCGTCGCGGCCTCGGGATACCGCCTGGTCTTCAACACCGGCGCCGAGGCCGGCCAGACCGTCCCCCACGTGCACGGACACGTGCTCGGCGGACGCGGCCTGACCTGGCCGCCCGGGTAAAACCGACAAGCGCGATCACGTCGATCACGGATACCATGGCGTAGAAGTCCCACGCCGATATCTGGAGGCGAACAGGCCGAAAGGCCCGTCTATGTCCGAGACAAACGATTCCAGCAGAACATCCCCGCCGCGATCGAAGGGTCCCAGCCGGACCCAGGCGAAGGTGGTGATTCCGGATGATCATTCGATGGTCAGCCTGCTGGGCTCGCGCGACGAGCTGTTGCGGGTCATCGAGGGCGCCTTCCGCGCCGACATCCACGTCCGGGGCAACGAGATAACCATCACCGGCAGCCCGGAGGAGAGCAGCGTCGTGGTGCGCCTGTTCGAAGAGCTGTCCGAGCTCGTCCAGGGAGGCGCCGAGCTGACGACGGACGCGGTGGAGCGCAGCATCGCGATGCTGCGCATGAGCTCCGACCGTCCGGCCGAGGTGCTCTCCCTCGACATCATCTCCTCGCGGGGCCGGACCATCCGCCCGAAGACGGTCAACCAGAAGCGCTACGTCGACGCGATCGACAGGCACACCGTCGTCTTCGGCATCGGCCCCGCCGGCACCGGCAAGACCTATCTCGCGATGGCCAAGGCCGTGCGGGCCCTTCAGGAGAAGAAGGTCAACCGGATCATCCTCACCCGCCCCGCGGTCGAGGCCGGCGAGCGGCTGGGCTTCCTGCCCGGCACGCTCTACGAGAAGATCGATCCCTACCTGCGCCCCCTCTACGACGCGCTGCACGACATGCTCGACCCCGAGTCGATCCCCCGGCTGATGGCCGCGGGCACGATCGAGGTCGCTCCCCTCGCCTACATGCGCGGCCGCACGCTCAACGACGCCTTCATCATCCTGGACGAGGCGCAGAACACCTCGCCCGAGCAGATGAAGATGTTCCTGACGCGGCTGGGCTTCAACTCGAAGATCGTCGTCACCGGTGACGTCACCCAGGTCGACCTGCCGAACGGCACCCTGAGTGGTCTGAGGGTGGTGCAGGAGATCCTCGACGGCATCGCCGACATCCACTTCAGCCGCCTGACCAGTGTCGACGTGGTGCGGCACAAGCTCGTCAGCGACATCGTGGACGCCTACGGGCGCTATGACGAGACGCAGCGGCAGAACGCGCCTCAGGCGATCAAGGGCATGGTCAAGCGCCCGCGGGAGAGAAGATGAGCGCGCAGCGGATCCGGCGCGGCGGGCGGAGTGGGCCACGGGGCACGATCGGGCCGCGTGGCGAGCGAGGAACGGTGAACGGACAGTGAGCATCGAGGTCAACAACGAATCCGGCGTCGAGGTCGACGAAGGACTCATCGTCTCGCTGGCCGGCCATGTGCTGGAGCGGATGGACATCAACCCGCTCGCCGAGCTGTCCATCCTGATCGTGGACGAAGAGGCCATGGCGGTGCTGCACGAGCAGTGGATGGGGGAGCCGGGCCCGACGGACGTGCTCTCCTTCCCGATGGACGAGCTCCGTCCCGGTCCGGGCTCCGGAGCCCGGCAGGAGGGCGACGCCCCCACCGACCCGGCGCTCCTGGGCGACGTGGTGCTCTGCCCGCAGGTGGCCGCCAAGCAGGCGGCCGAGGCCGGGCACAGCACCGAGGCGGAGCTGGAGCTGCTGTGCGCGCACGGCATCCTCCACCTGCTCGGCTATGACCACGCCGAGCCCGAGGAGCACAAGGAGATGTTCGGCCTGCAGGGCGAGCTCCTGGAGTCGTGGCGGGAGGTGCGCCCCCAGCGGTGAACCTCGCCAACGGGTGGTTGTTCTCGGCCGTCGTCCTGGTCGTGGTCGGTGGCCTGATAGCCAGTGCGGAGACTGCTCTGGCCCGCATCTCACGGGTGCGGGCGGAGGAGTTCGCCCGTGACGGCCGTCGGGGCGCCGCGCGCCTGCAGGCGATCGTCGCCGATCCGCCGCGCTACCTCAATCTGCTGCTCCTGCTCCGGCTGAGCTGCGAGCTGATCGCCACGGTGATCGCGACGCTGCTGTTCATCGACTGGCTCGGCGACCAGGGCTGGGCCTACGCCGCCGCCGCGGCGGTCATGATCGTGATCAGTTACGTGATCGTCGGCGTGTCCCCGCGCACGCTGGGCCGCCAGCACGCCGAGCCGATCGCGCTCGCCAGCGCCCCCCTCGTGTACGGCCTGACCCGGATCTTCGGGCCGCTCCCCAAGCTGCTCATCCTGCTGGGCAACGCCGTGACGCCCGGCAAGGGCTTCAGGGAGGGGCCCTTCACCTCCGAGGCCGAGCTGCGCGACCTGGTCGACCTGGCGGAGGAGCGCAGGGTCATCGAGCCGGACGAGCGGGAGATGATCCACTCGGTCTTCGAGCTCGGAGACACCCTGGTCCGCGAGGTCATGGTGCCCCGCACCGACATGGTGTTCATCGAGCGCGGCAAGACGCTGAACCAGGCCCTGTCGCTCGCCCTGCGCAGCGGGTTCTCCCGGATCCCGGTGGTCGGCGAGAACGAGGACGACGTCATCGGCATCGCCTACCTCAAGGACATCGTCCGCCGGGTGCAGGAGACCGGCGACGACGGCCGTGCCGAGCAGGTCGAGACGATCATGCGTCCGGCCACCTACGTGCCGGAGAGCAAGCCCATCGACCAGCTCCTCCGCGAGATGCAGGCCCGCCAGATCCACCAGGCCATCGTCATCGACGAGTACGGCGGGACGGCGGGTCTGGTCACCATCGAGGACGTCCTCGAGGAGATCGTGGGCGAGATCACCGACGAATACGACCAGGAGGCTCCCCGGGTGGAGCCGCTGGACGACGGATCGGTCCGGGTGACCGCCAGGCTGCCCGTGGGCGACCTGGCGGACCTGTTCGACATCGAGCTGGAGGTCGACGACGTCGAGACCGTCGGCGGCCTGCTGGCCCACGCGCTCGGCCGGGTGCCGATCGCCGGCTCCGAGGCCGTGGTGGAGGGGCTCAGCCTGACGGCGGAGAGTCTCGCCGGGCGCCGCAACCGGATCGGCACCGTCGTCGTCCGGCGGACCGCTCCGGCCGAGCCCGACTCGGTCGGGGCCTCCGCGGAGCATGACTAGGGGTCCGCGGAGCATGGCTAGGGCTCCGCGCCGGTCATGACCGCCGGCCCACGCCGGACATGACCGTGCCCGCCCCGGACGTGACCGTCGGCCCGCGCCGGACGTGACCGCGCCCCCGGCGGCCGGCCGGGGCGGGCGCGTGCGCCCGGCGGGGACCCGGTGAGGACCTGGAGGGCAGGGGACGGGCGGCTCCCCCAAGTGGCCCACAAGCAGGTTGCAAGCGGTGTCCGTCATCGTCGTCTCACGGCACCCGGTCGCGCGGGAGCCGGTGAAGATGTCCCCGCAGCCGGGAGGGGTCGCGGCGCGCGGGACGGCTTCACAGGGGAGAAGAGCATGGAGACAGGCGTCAGCCGGTTCTGTGTCGCTCGCTGAGGGTGTTCTCAGCCGCATAAAGCGGTTGAGAACACCCTTAGGCGTTTCCCGATGATTGCCGCTTTTACCAATGGGGAAGAAAGCGGATCGGCGGGGATAAGACACCTCGCACGTGACATCGGGGGAATAGTCATGACGCGGGGGATTCGAATTGCCGTTGCGGCAGGCGTCTGCGTGGCTCTGGCCGGGACCCTGGCAGCGTGCGGTGCGGAGTCGGAGCAGGCTCGAAAGGACACCGTCACGGAACTGACGCGGTTACGCGGGTTATTACCGAAAGCGCAGGATTTACCGGAGGGATTCTCCTCCTGGTCCGGCGAGGGGTGGAAGTCCCCGTTCCGCCCCGCCGACCGTGACTGCCGGGTCGTTCTCGACATGGCGGGGGGCAGGCTGCCGCGAGAGGCGCAGGGGACCCGGGTGGACGCGACCTACCCGGGAGCCGAACTCGGCGAGCTGATCGGGGTCGGTCTGGCCTCCTACACCGGCGCCGCCGCCGAGCAGCACTTCGCCGAGCTCACCGAGGCGCTGGAGGGCTGCCCGGTCGCCAGAAGGCGCCAGCCGGGCAGGACCACCTCCCTGCGGGTGTCCAGCCTGAATCTGGACGCCGCCGGCGACGACATGCAGGCCAAGCGGCTGCGCGGCCGGCTGAACGGCTATCCCTACGAGATGCACATGGTCTTCGCCCGCATCGGGGGCACCGTGGTCTCGCTGGTGCACACCGGGATCGCCGACGTCGACGTCAGGCGCACCCAGCAGCTCGCCCAGTTCCTCGTCGCCCGGGCAGCCCTCTGAGCGTGGTCGCCCGCCGTGCCTTCACCGCCGGCCGTCCGGGAGGATCCGCAGCCGGCCCTCGGGGGCGACGGCGGTGATCCTCCGTGGGGCGTCCGGGTCCCGGGGGACCTCGACGGTGCTCTCGCGGGCGTCCACCTCCACCCGGTAGCCGGCGCCGTCCGGCACGGTGACATCGACGCCACCGCTCTTCCCGGCGACCGCCCTGACGTCGTCGGGGGCATGCTGGAAGCCCAGCACGGCGTCACCCCTGCCGGTCTCGACGTCGGCCACGGCCGATCGCAGGCCGGTCGCGGTCACGTCTCCCGTCCCGGCCCGCGCCCACAGCGTCCCCCGCGCGCCGGTCACGGTCACCTCACCCGAGCCGGTGGACAGCCGAAGGTCGCCTTGGACGGCGTGGGCGGACACGGTTCCGGAGCGGGTCGCCGCCTCGACGTCGGTGGCGGCGGGCACGGTCAGTGTGTAGACGGCGTGGCAGACGGGCTCGCCGGGCCGCGTGCCGCCGGGGCAGTCGACGGTGGCCCGCAACGTCCTGCCGTTCCACCGCTCGGACAGGTTGGGTCTGCCCTGGTCGGGGCCGGGACCGCCTTCGGACCAGAAGATCTCCCGTCTGACGGACAGCCGTCCCGCCGCGCCGGTGACGACGGAGATGTCGACCCCTCCCTCCGCCCGCACGACGAGCTCGGGCGAGGTGAACGTGTAGTCGCGGACGGAGGTCTCCGACAGCCTGGCGGGGCGCAGCAGGGAACTCTCGTAGGAGTCGCCGGTCGCCTCCGTCCGGCTCACCTCGGACCACGCGGTCAGCCCGATCCAGGACACGATCAGCGCGGTGAGCGCTCCGCCCACGATGATCCAGGCGGTCCGGACGGTGCTCCGCATCGGCATGTCTCTCCCTCACACTTTCAGGAATCGCAGTACGGCGAGCACCCGGCGGTGGTCCTTGTCCGCGCCGGAGAGGCCGAGCTTGGTGAAGATGTTGTTGATGTGCTTGCCGACGGCGCCCTCGCTGACCGTCAGGGCTTCGGCGATCCCGGTGTTCGACCTGCCCTCGGCGATCAGCGCCAGCACCTCGTACTCCCGGCGGGTCAGCAGGTCCAGCGGGTCGCTGTGCCTGCGGATCAGGAGCTGGGCGACCACCTCCGGGTCCAGGGCCGTGCCGCCGGCGGCGACCCGGCGCAGGGCGTCCAGGAACTCGGCGACGTCGGCCACGCGGTCCTTCAGCAGGTATCCGATGCCGCTGGTCTCGGTGGACAGCAGCCGGGTGGCGTAGCGCTCCTCCACGTACTGCGAGAGCACCAGGATCGCCAGACCCGGTCGCTGCCGGCGGAGCACGAGTGCCGCGCGCAGGCCCTCGTCGGTGTGCGAGGGCGGCATCCGCACGTCGGTGACCACGAGATCGGGATCGTGTTCGTCCACGGCGCGCAGCAGCCCGTCGGCGTCGGCCACCGCCGCCACGACCTCCATGCCCGCGGAGCCGAGCAGCCAGACGAGCCCCTCCCGGAGCAGGACGGAGTCCTCGGCGAGCACTATTCGCACGGCAGCTCCACCCTGATCGCCGTGGGACCGCCCTGCGGGCTGTCGACGTCCAGCGTCCCGTCCACCGAGCCGACCCGCTGGGCCAGACCGCGCAGTCCCGTCCCGCCGCCGAGGCGGGCGCCGCCCCGGCCGTCGTCGACGATGACCAGGCGGAGCCGGTCGGCGGCCCGCTGGACCGTGACCTCGGCGCCGGACGCCCCGGCGTGCTTGGAGACGTTGGTCAGCGCCTCCGAGACCACGAAGAACGCGATCGCCTCGATCGTCGGTGACGCGCGCTCGGGCACGTCGACGCGGAGCCGTACGGGGAAGGGGGCCCGTGCGGCGATGCCGGACAGCGCGGCGTCCAGCCCCTGGTCGTCGAGCACGGCCGGGTGGAGCCCGCGCACGAAGTCGCGCAGCTCCTTCAGGGCCTGCTTGGCCTCTTCGTGGGCCTGCGCGATGGCCCGCCGCGCTGGCTCGGGGACGTCGGTGAGCGTGGCCCGGGCCATCCCCAGGCTCATCGCGAGCGAGACCAGCCGCTGCTGGGCGCCGTCGTGCAGGTCCCGTTCGATCCGGCGGCGCTCGGCGTCCGCGGCGTCGACCACCTCGGCGCGGCTCTCCTGCAGGGTCTCGACCCGCTGGACGAGCAGGTCGCTGCGGCTGGGGCCGAGCAGGGCCCCGGCGGCGATCGCGTCCAGCGCGGTGACCCCGTGCGCCACCCACGGCCCGGTGACGAGCAGCAACACCGCTGCCAGGGCGGATGCCGCGATCATCATGCTCTCCGAGATGATCCAGCCCTGGACGGCGAATTCGGCCGCGACCAGACCCCCGGCCCAGGCCCCGATCACCATGAGGAATCCGACCCCGTTGATCAGCGGTGACAGCAGGTGATAGGCGAGCTGCCGCCAGAAGCTTCCCGTCCGCGCCTCCCGGACCAGCCACCTGAGCGGGTTCCGCTCCCTGGGACGCCGGGGTGCCCGGGGGATGTCCACGTCCAGGAAGGCCAGGAACCGGGCCCGTTGCAGCCGTGTGAACATCGGCACCGACCGGAACAGCAGCGGCAGCGCGATCAACGGGACCACCACGGTCCAGACCAGCAGCACCGACAGCGCGGTCAGCCCGACGATGACGGCCAGGGCCAGCAGGGCGATCGGCAGGCCCGTCACCACATGTGAGGTGCGCAGCCAGGTCCGCGCCGACCAGTGGGCGTGGATCCTGTCCCAGGGGGTGGTCAGTCCGGTCGTGGTCATGGGACCACCGTAGAGATCACGATTGCCCGGCGACATGGGCGAGGCATCCCGGAAAACGGTGAGGCAGGCTCCACCCCGGCAGCGCCGTATGGCGGACGGCGGGCAGGTCGGTTGGGACCGGATGCCGCGCGCTGACTACCCTGGCGCTGTGAGTGACGCGACCCTCGACCCCGAGGACAACAAGATCATCGTTCTGGCCCGATCCGCCCGGGCCCGCAACGGCGCCGCCGAGGGCGCCGCCGTACGCGACGAGACCGGCCGGACCTACGCGGCGACCAACGTGGCGCTGCCGTCGCTGACGCTCTCGGCGCTGCAGGTCGCCGTGGCGATGGCCGTCTCCAGCGGAGCCGAGTCCCTGGAGGCGGCCGCGCTGGTCACCGCCGGGGACGGCCCGGCCGACGCGGACGCGCGGGCGGTCCGTGAAATGGGCGGCAAGACGCTGCTGGTGGCCGGTCCTGACGGGACCGTGCGTCAGAGCTGAGGCCGACATCGGCGACAATGGATGACGTGAGTTCCTCAGCCGCTGATTTCCATGCCGGTTTCGCCTGCTTCGTCGGCCGGCCCAACGTCGGCAAATCCACGCTGATGAACGCGTTGGTCGGCACGAAGGTGGCGATCACCTCCTCCAAGCCACAGACCACCCGCCGGGTCATCCGGGGCATCGTGCACCGTCCGGACGCCCAGCTCATCATCGTGGACACGCCGGGGCTGCACCGGCCCCGCACCCTCCTGGGCGAGCGGCTGGACAGTCTGGTGCTGTCCACGCTCACCGAGGTCGACGTGATCGGGTTCTGCGTGCCCGCCAACGAGCCCATCGGCAAGGGCGACCGGTTCATCGCCGAGAAGCTCGCCGCGGTCAAGAAGACCCCGGTCGTCGCCGTGGTGACCAAGTGCGACCTGGCGACCCGCGAGCAGATCGCCGCGCAGCTGCTGGCGCTCTCCCAGCTCGCCGACTTCGAGGAGATCGTCCCGGTCTCGGCGCAGTCGGGCGAGCAGCTCGACGTGCTGGGTGACGTGCTGATCGGCCGGCTCCCCGCGAGCCCGCCGCTGTATGAGGGCGGCCAGCTCACCGACGAGCCGGAGCAGGTGCTGGTGGGCGAGCTGATCCGCGAGGCGGCGCTGGAGGGCGTCCGGGACGAGCTGCCGCACTCGATCGCGGTCGTCGTCGACGAGATGCTGCCCAGGCAGGGCCGTGACGATCTGCTCGACATCTACGCGCACATGTTCGTCGAGCGCCCGTCGCAGAAGGCCATCGTGATCGGCCACAAGGGCAGCCGGCTCAAGGACGTCGGCAGCCGGGCCCGCCAGCAGATCGAGGCGCTGCTCGGCACCCGGGTCTATCTCGACCTGCGGATCAGCGTCGCCAAGGACTGGCAGCGCGACCCCAAGCAGCTGCGCCGCCTGGGCTTCTACGACTGATCCCGGACCCGCGTGGCTCAGTAGCCGCAGACCGCGCGCAAGGGGAGAAGGGCGGCGTGGGACCGCCCTTCCCCGTTGCGGGTCAGCGCATGCGGAAAGTGGTGAGGACCGCGGCGTGGTCGGAGGTCCAGGCGTTGTCACGGTGGTTGGGGATGGCCGTGGGCGTGCCCTCGACCAGGGTGCGGGAGTCGGTGACGCTGAGCTTGCCCGCGTAGTGCACGAAGTCGATCCGGTCCTGCGGCTCGGGCTCGCCCTTGTGCGCGTCGTGACCGTAGCCGCCGGTGAAGGTCGGGTAGATCGGTGACCAGGTGGTGCCGGGGACGGCGACCGGGTCGGGGTTGGCGACGCGGAAGGAGTCCTTCAGCCCGGCCTTCTCAGGGAGGACCGAAGTGGGCCAGGCCACGGAGTCGTAGCCGCAGCGGCTGGTCGCGCGCGTCCAGTCCAGGTGGGAGGGGGCGTTGAAGTCGCCGGTCAGCAGGACCGGGGTCTGCGCGGCGTCCTTGAGGTCAGGCTGCATGGCCGCCAGGATCGCGGTGATCTGCGGGGTGCGGCGGGAGGAAGTCTCGCGGGCGAGCAACTCGGCCTGGGTCATCTTCCCGAAGCAGGCGTCGTAGGGGCCGTAGGGGGTGTAGCCGAGGTGGACGTTCCAGACGACGACGTCCTGCCTGCGCTGTCCGTCCACCCGGATCCTGACGCTGGCCCCGGCCAGGCCCGACTCGGTGGGGAGCGGGCCCCGTGACACGATCGGGTAGCGGCTGACGATGCCCAGGTCGGCACCGGCCTGGAAGTAGTCCCAGCCCAGCGCCTCGGCGAGCTCCTTGGCCGAGGTGGACGAGGTCTCCTGCATGCCCACCACGTCCACGTCGTGGTCGAGCAGGAACTTCAGCTGCTTCTCACGGCCGCCCTTGACCTGGCTGCCGCCGTGCCACAGGTTCCAGCTCATCGCCTTGAGGTCGGGTACGAGCTTGGCGCCCGGAACCCTCGCTTCGATCTCGGCGGTCGCCGACGCGGTCTCCCCGGCGGCGTTGCGCGCCTCGATCCTCACCGCCGCGGGCCGGTGCGCGTCGGAGGGGTGGGGCGTGCCGGAGATCGCGCCGTCCGCGCCGACGGTGACCCAGCGAGGGCCGCCGGTCTTGCGGAAGGTCAGGCCGTCGGTGTCGCCGCGCAGCAGACCCTTGACGGTGGCGGCGTACGGCTTGAACGCGCGGGCGTTGCGCAAGGGGATGGCATCGCTGACGAAGTGCAGCGACTCGTTGCTCGTGATCCGCAGTCTGACCGGCTGGGCGAGCCAGGCGTAGCCGTCCTTGGCCAAGGCGTAGGCGACGTAGTTCCCGGGTTCGAGGCCGTCGGTGGGCAGCGTCGCGGTGCCGCTGCCCGCCGGGATGTAGACCCATTTCAGGGAGGGGCCGACGTTGGTCTCGCCGACGGGCCCGTTGCCGGGGTCGGTGTACAGCCCGATCCAGTTCTTCGGGTCGGGGCGAGGGGTGGAGTATGTGAGGCTGATCGGCTCGCCGGCTTTCACCGACGTCGAGACGGCGGTGAGGGTGCCGTCGGCCTCGGCCGTGGCGGGCGTGCTCGTCAGGCTGAGTGCCACCACGGCTGCCGCCGCCATGAATACCCGGCGCATCCGGACTCCTTCTGCGTTCGTAGGGACGTCATCAGAGTGGAGTGCTCCGGTAAAAACACGGTGTACGCGGGTTGTCGATCAGTTAGCGCACATCGGAAGCCGATATCAGCAGTTCATCCCTGTACAAGTTGCTTATTTGTCTATACAGGTGTGCGCATCTTGTCTGTACGGGTGCTTCTTGTCGCTCTGCCTCAGG
This sequence comes from Streptosporangium sp. NPDC003464, assembly GCF_053588315.1. Taxonomy (NCBI): domain Bacteria; kingdom Bacillati; phylum Actinomycetota; class Actinomycetes; order Streptosporangiales; family Streptosporangiaceae; genus Streptosporangium; species Streptosporangium sp. NPDC003464. The sequence goes on from NZ_JBSFPS010000081.1 coordinate 20,495, forward strand.
TGGGTATGGATCCCCAGAGCAACGACTACGGCACGGGGGGCGCCATGACCGACTACACCACCTACACCCTGTGGATCGTCGAAGGGGACACCGGACAGCAGTCGGCCGGCGAGGACCTCTTCTCGCCCGACTCCCCGATCGCCTACAGCGACCTGGGGCCCGCCGCCCTGCTGTGGCTGACCGAGCACGGTTACCAGGACCCGGGCAGGCGGGTCGTGGTGACCCCGGCGGGCCGGTTCCCGGGTGGTGGTGTGGTCATCGCCTCCTACGACGTGGCGCTCTGAGCCCCCCGCGGTCCTGTCGGCCGGGCGTGCCTTGAAGGAGACCAGCCGGGCGTGCCTTTGAGGGAGACCAGCCCGGCGTGCCTTGAAGGGGACCAGCCTGGCGACCGCCCAGCCCACCGCGTGGAGACAGGCCGCACGGAGACCATGCCTCCCAGCCGTGGATCCGACAGCGCTCCGATTCTGTCCGGTACAAGAATCGATATGCGCCGCGCTAATCTGCACAAATGCCATGGGTAAGCGGAGACGCCGAGAGCCCGGCGGAAATATATCTGTTTTGTCATGATTTTCGGGGCGGATGTGCAGCTCCAATGCATGATCATGCGGGCGGCGCGGCGCGGGCGACACTGAGAAAACGGCTGTGACGGCCGGGCGTACCGCGGTGATCGTCGGCGGCGGGATCGGCGGGCTGGCAGCGGCGGTCGCCCTGTGCCGTCGAGGTTGGCGGGTGGAGGTCTGCGAGCAGGCCGCGCAGTTCACCGAGATCGGCGCCGGCCTGTCCTTGTGGCCCAATGCGCTGCGGGCCCTGGCAGTACTGGGTCTGGCCGACCGGGTCAGGGCGTTGGGCGCAGTCGAGGCCGGTGGCGGTGTGCGCGACCGGGCGGGTCGTTGGCTGGCACGGACCGACAACGTCGAGCTCGAAGAGCGGTTCGGATGGCCGCTGGTCGTGGTGCACCGCGCCGACCTGGTGCGGGTCCTGGTCGAGGCGCTGCCGAGAAAGACGCTACGGCCGGCGACCACGATCACCGGGGTACATGACGAGGGCGATGCGGTGGTGGTCGAACACCACCACGGGAGCCTGCGCGCCGAGGTGGCGGTCGGTGCCGACGGCCTGCACAGCACCGTGCGCCGCCTTGGACGGCCCGACGCACGGCCGCCCCGATACGCCGGGTACACCGCCTGGCGCATGATCACCTCGCGGCTGCCCGCCCCGCTCACCGACGGCGCCTCGAACTGGGGCCGAGGCGAACGGTTCGGATACACCTCGATGCCCGGCAACCGGGCCTACTGCTTCGCCACCGCCACGGTGCCCGCCGGCGGCGTCAGCCCGGACGGCGAATGGGCCGAGCTGCACCGCCGGTTCGGGAGATGGGCCGGACCGATCCCCACCTTGCTGGCCGCGGTCGCCGAAGACGACGTACTGCGGCACGACATCTACGACCTGCCGCCGCTGCCCCGGTATGTCAGCGGTCGGGTGGCGCTGCTCGGCGACGCGGCCCACGCGATGACGCCCAACCTGGGACAGGGCGCCTGCCAAGCTCTGGAAGACGCCGTCGTCCTGGCCTCCTGCCTCGACCGGGCGCCGGACATCGCCTCGGGCCTGGCCGGCTACGACCGGCGGCGCAGGTCCAGGACCCAGAACGTGGTGCGCCGATCGGCCCGTCTGGGGGCCGTCGGACAGTGGTCATGGCCACCGGCTGTCAAGGCCCGTGATCTCGCCGCCAGACTGACACCGAACTCGGCGACCCTACGTTCCATGACACCGATTCTCGGATGGAAACCCTGATGCCCGACTGGACCTATCACCCGCTGCGCGGGCTCGCGGGCGCCTTGCTCGGTCAACGACGATCGCAACGGACCGCTCTGCGGACGTTGGCGACCTTGACCTCGTTGCCCGGCGGACGCCGGGTGATCGCCGGCGTGTTCGGCCACACCGCGCCCCCGGCCGTGCTGTCGGGGACCGTTGCCGGTATCGGCGTGGCGACGCGGCTGGGCGCCGTGGTGTCGCCGGCGACGGCACGCGACGCTGTCCGCGCGCTGCCGACCCAAGGGGCCGGCCTGATCGTGGTGGCGCCGGTCGGCCGCGACGATGTCGACCTGGTGCGGACGGCGGCCGCCGGCCGCCGGTGCCCCGTGTTCGCGCGGACGACCGATCCCGCGGTGGCGGCGGCGCTCACCGCCCATGTCGACGCGGTGTTGACCGACGACACGGACGTGGTCGAGATGACCGCTCCCGCCGTCGCCGACGCGCTGACGGCCCTGAGGGATGACACCAAGGCGGTCGTGGCGACTCCGGCGACCCTGGTGGAAGCGGGGCCCGGCTGGTTTCAGCGGGTGGCCGAAGCGGCCACGCCGACGTACCCGATGCCGGCCTTGTGGGGTGTGGGCCGTGATCCCCGACGGTGGCCTGCCTGGTGGTGGGGGCTATGGGTGGGGATCGGGATGATCTGCGCGGGCCTGGGCGCGGCCGCCATCACCCTCGGTCCGGTCCTGCTCTGGTACGACCGGGACTTCCTCGGCTTGGACCTCCACCAGATACACAGCACCAACCACAACCTGGTGCACTTCCTTCAACACGACAGGATCACCATGGCCGGCACGATGGTGGCGACCGGGATCCTCTACACCGGGCTGGCCGTCGGTGGGATCCGGCGCGGGTGGCCGTGGGCTCGGAACGCCTTTCTGATCTCGGGGGCCATCGCGTTCCTCACCCTGTTCTACTTCCTGGGATTCGGATTCGTGGAGCCGTTGCACATCGCGGTCACGGTCGTGCTCGTCCCGATGTTCGTCCTCGCCACCCTCCGGGCCCCGGCCCGTCCACAGTGGACATCGATGGCGGAGGGGCCGCTCTCCCAGTGGCGGAGGGCACTGCTGGGTCAACTTCTAATGATCATCACGGGAGTGGGGCTGCTGGCGGGCGGGGCGGCCGTGTCCGTCGTGGGGCTCACTCGCGTGTTCGTCCCCAGCGACCTGACTTTCCTCGGTGCCACGCCCGGCGACCTGCGCGCCGTGAGCTCCCGGCTGCTGCCGTTCATCGCGCACGACCGGTCAGGGTTCGGTGGTGCGTTGATGGCCGCAGCCGTGGCGATCACGCTGCTGAGTGCTTGGGGATGGCGCCGCGGCGAGGCATGGGTATGGCGGTCGTTGGCGTCGGCCGCGGTGGCGGGGTTCATGCCCCCTGTCGTGGTGCACTGGAAGGTCGGCTACACCGACTTCTGGCACCTTGCGCCTGTCTACTGCGGGATCGGCCTGACCGCCGCCGCTCTGGTCCTGGCCTACCCCTACCTGTGCACACCATCACCGCCCCGGAGTCCCGCCGGGCCCGGGTGACCTCCGGGGGCGTGCCCCCGGGTCCGATGTCCCTTTCAGGGGCGGGGCCTGCGGCGGGCCCGGTGGCGGGGCCGGCTCAGGAACGGGCCTCGAAGGAGTTGAAGCCGACGTCCACGCCGGAGCCGCCGCCCTGGGCGCGGGCGAACACGCCGATGGAGCCGGAGGCGAACGGCCGTTCCCTGTCGAGCCGGGAGACGACTCCCCGGCCGTTGACACGCAGGCTCAGCCGGGTCCCCGTCTTGCCGCTGAGGCAGGACGCCTGCAGGACGTTGAGCCGGGCGGGGCGGAAACCGGGGACCGGGACGCGCTTCACCGAGGCGGGCGCCTCGCCGCTCTTGACGATGGAGGCGTCGCCGCCGCTGCTGATCGAGAACTCGTAGCGCCTGGCGCCCGCGTCGCGGCCCCGGCAGAAGACGCCGAAGGTGCCCGTGCCGTTCAGCACCTGGACCTTCGCGGTGATGGTGGCGTTCTTCACCGGGGCGGCCAGGGGCGCGGCGACCGGGAGATAGCCGTCGGACCTGGCGGTGATCCGGTAGGCGCCGCCGGTCGGGCGGTGCCTGCCCTTGCCCTTGCCCCACGCCGCCACGCTCCAGCCGCGATCCTCGCCGGTGAAGTCGTCCCGGAACGGCCAGATCCGCTCCGGCGTGGGCGTGGCCGTCGCCGTGGCGGTCGAGGACGACGGGGTCGGCTGCGGGGAGGGCGAGAGCGTGGCCACGGTCCCCGCGGTCGTCTCCGGCGTGGGCCCGGCGGCGTCGCCCGCCGTGGCGGCCGGCTGGGCCAGGGGCTCACGGTCGCCGGTGGCCCCGTCCCGCGGCAGGAAGAAGGAGACAGCCGCGATGACCAGCGCGATCGCCACCCCCGCGAGGACGGGGGCGGCGACCGAACGGCCCCAGCGCGGCGGGGCGGCCCCGGGCGAGCCCGGCCCGCCTCCGCCGGGGATCCGGCCCGGCCGGTGCGGAGGCTGCTCCCCGGCCGCCAGGCCGTCGGGGTGCGCGGCGGGCAGCCCGTCGGGGTGCGCGGTGGCCAGGCCGTTGGGATGCGCGGTGGGTAGCCCGTCGGGGTGCGCGGCGGGCAGGTCGGGTGGGTGTACGGCGGGCGGGTCCGCCGACGGGAGGCGGGTGAGGGGGACGGCCGGGTTGGTGGGGACGTCGAGAGGCGGCAGCGCGGGCGGCACCGCCGCGACGGGGGGCGCGGGGGGCCGGACGAGGGGGATGGCCGGGTTGGTGGGGGCGTCGAACGGCTCCACGGGCTGCTCGCCCGCCGCGGTGGGCGGCCGGACGAGGGACGTGGCCGGGTCGCTGGCACCCGTCAGGGCCCTGAGGATCTCCGGCACGCCGGGGCGACGGCCCGGATCCCGGGCGAGGGCCCGGCCGACGAGGTCGTGGAGCACGCCGTGCAGCCCGGTCGGGCCGGGGCCGGCGTGATCGTCGGGGTGGCCGGTGCCGCCGCCGGACGGCTGCCGTCCGGTCGCCGCGTAGAGGACGACCCCGCCCCAGGCGAACACGTCCGACGCCGCGGTGGCCTCCTCGCCCCGCGCCCGCTCCGGCGAGATGTAGAGGGACGCCTCCTCCCCGGCGGGGCCGGTGGGGTCGGCGAGGTGGGCCACGCCGAAACCGATCACCCTGGGCCCGAGCGGGCCGAGCAGGATGCCGGACGGCTTCAGATCCTGGTGCACGAGGCCGGCGGCGTGGACGGCCTGCAGGGCGACGGCGGTGGACACCGCCAGTGTCTCCAGGCCCGACCCGGAGAGGGGGCCGTGATCCGTGACCCGCCGCCGCAGGTCCGGCCCGTCGACGTACTCGGTGACCAGGTAGACCTGCCCGTCGTCGAGCCTGATGTCCAGGATCGGCGCCGTGCAGGAGCGGGCGACCCGGGAGGCGGCCTCCGCCTCCTGCTGGAAGCGCCGCCGGAAAGCGGGGTCGGCGGCCAGTCGCGGGTGGACGACCTTGACGGCGACCTGGCGTCCGTCGGGGTCGCGGGCGAGGAAGACCTCTCCCGTCCTGCCCTGCCCGAGCCTGCTCACCACGCGGTACGGCCCAATGACGGTGTTCATTGCCCCCCGCTCCCTGAGATCTGATAGAGGATCCTAAGGGGTGTTCCGGTCACCGCACCCGTAAGTCATTTGATCTCGTCTTGGTGAAGGGACGCCCGACCCGGGGGGTGACGGCATAGCCTGCTCAACAGATAGGGAGTCCGGAGGTGCCATGACCGAAGAGCCTGCGGACGCGGGGATCCGGGCGGGGGATCGGCCGGCCCGTTCCAGAGCTCGTAAGTCGCGGCCCGGTCCGCCGTCCGGGGCCGGTCCGTTGCCGGAGTCCGGTCCGCTGCCCGGGGCCGGTCCGCTGCTGGAGCCGGTGGCGCCGTCCGAGCCCGCTCCCTCGTCCGAGTCCGTTCTGTCGCCCGAGTCCGTTCTGCCGGCAGAGCCGGAGCCGCCGCCCGCACCCGGACCGCCGCGGCGGGTCAGACGCTTCCGGCTCGCGGCGTGGATCGCGCTGATCCTGGCCGCGATCGTCGTCGGGGTGTCCGTCATGTGGGTGAACGGGCCGCCCACCGAGGCCGAGCTGCGGGAGAAGGCCGGACTGTTCAACAAGGACAGGCTCCGGATCGGGGTGAAGGCCGACACGCCCGGCATCGCCTACCAGGAGCAGACCGGCAGGCGCGAGTTCAAGGGCTTCGACATCCAGATCGCCTACCTGATCGCCGCGGATCTCGGCTACCGGCCGGACAAGGTCGACTTCCTGGCCATCGACACCGAGGACCGGGCGCGCATGCAGGCGCGCGACGCCAACGGCCGGTTCGTCAGGGTCGACCTCGTGGTCGCCACCTTCAGCGTGACACGCGACCGGCAGGACGACCCCTCCGTCGGCTTCTCCACGCCCTACCTCTACACCGAGCAGTCCGTGGTGACCAGGTCCGACTACCCGGGAGACATCACCTCCCTGGGACAGCTCGAAGGAAAGAAGGTCTGCACGCTCGGCACCTCGACCTCCGAGAACGAGCTGCGCAAGGCGACGAAGGCCACCGTCACCGCCAAGAACCAGATCAGCGACTGCGCCAGGGGCCTGAAGAAGAGCGAGTCCGACCAGGAGGGTGAGTTCGACGCGATGACCACCGACGCGGCCATCCTGGCCGGGTTCGTCGCCGAGGCGCACGGGGAGCTGCGCCATCACGACATCGCGCTGGAGAAGACCGAGATGTGGGCGGTCAACACCGGCTCCAACAAGGCTCTGCAGACCCTGGTCGACCTCGCGCTCTACCGCTCCTACGCCGACCCCCAGGACCAGCGGTGGGAGCAGGCCTACCAGACCTACATCGACCCGATGCTGGCGGCCAGCCCCAACGTGAACGTCGCCCAGGCGGAGCAGCCCTGCGCGCTCCCCCCGCGGGTGCGCAGATGGCCGTGGGAGCGGTCCCTGCCCGTCCAGGACTGCCCGACCCGTTGAAAGGGGGCAGGCGGGTCAGGGACGCGCCGCGGGACCAGGAGTGGCTGCTCGCGCTGCTGCCGGTCTTCCCCATCGTCCTGCTGGTCATGCGGCTGTGGTACGCCAGCCGGCAGGACACCCAGACGCTGCTCCTGCTGCTGCAGAACACCAGCCCGCTGGGCCTGCTCAGCGCCGTCCTGCTGACCACCGTCTGGGTCGTGCCCGCCCTCATCCTGGGCGGCCGGGTGCTCGGCACCCTCTACTGGATCAGCACGGGCCACTCCTCCTGGCTGGTGCGGACCGCCGAGCGGCTGCCCGGCTGGGTGGTGGCCCTGGCCGTCGTGGCCGGCCTGTCGGCCTGGCAGCTGCGGTTCCTGCCGACGCTGGCGATGCTGTCGCTGGCCGCGGCGGGCCTGACGGTGCGGGAGCGGTTCCCCCACCACGAGGGGCTGCGGGCCACCGTCTGCTACGCGCTGCCCGTGATGGTCGCGGTGATCTCCTACGTCGTGCTCTGGCCGGCCATCGGGGCGGCGTTCGCCGCTCGTGATGTGGCCACCTCGCTGCTGCTCACGCTCCCGCCGGGGGTCGCGGTCCTGCTGACCGGCCCGGTCCCCGCGGCGCCCGCCCGGGTGCTCACTCACGGCATCGCGGTCGCGATGGCGGTGTTCACGCCGTTCCTCGTGGGCGTGGTCGTCATGAAGGCGCCGATCCTCCCGCTGGTGGCCCTGCAAATGGCCGAGAAGGAGAAGCCGCGGGTGCTCGTGGGCTATCTGGTAGCCAGCGACGACCAGATGTCCACCGTGCTGGGGCGCGAGGGCGTCGTCAGCTTCGTCCGGAACGACCGGCTCGAATCCAAGGTGCTCTGCCCCGACCCCGGCGAGGCGCCCAGAACCTGGGTGAACCTGCACGGCTGGTACGTCGAGCAGAGCGTGATCTCCTGGCTGGCCCCGGCCCCGCCGCCGGCCCCGGTCGACCCGCGCTGCCAGGGCCGTCCCAAGGACTAGTGCCGCCTGAGCGACAGGTGTCCGCGCCGCTGTGAGGGCCGCCGTGCGCCGCCCTCGGCGGCGGCCCCCGGTCACTGCCGGTAGTCCTCGACCTCGTCGATCGGACGCGGCGCGGCGGAATCGGGGTCCTCCCCGAACTCCCGCCGCGCCCGGCGCTGCCTGAGCAGGTCCCAGGCCTGGTCGAGGGCCTCCTCCAGCTGCGTGATCCGGTTGTTCTCCTCATGCGAGGAGATCGCGCCGGAGGCCAGCCGCTGCCGGAGACCGTGCTCCTCGGCGATGAGCTCGTGGATGTGGGTGAGGATGTCGTCGTCCTTCATTCCGTTCCCCCTGTCTGCGTCCTTTTCGGACTGTATCCGACCAGCAGGTGACCGCCCCGCCGGAGGCCGAGCCGACGGTGGCGGATGATCCAGCGGATCGCCTGAGCCGGGCCGCGCAGGCCAGGGCCCCGCGGTGGCCGGGGGCGGGCCGGAGATCTCACGATGTGGGCTCGTGTCCCAGATATTTGCAAGTGTCTGCTAGCGTGCTATGCATGCTGCGCGGGCTGCTTCTTAGCTGCCGCGACGAGGGCCTGTAAGAGGCCGGCTCCCTCGTCGCGGAGCGAGCCATGCGCGTCGGCCACGATTGTCATCCAGTCGAGGAGCCCTTGCATGTATCCGCAGCAGCAACCCAGCACCATGCCGTTCAATCGCTACCAGCCCTACGCCCCGGTCCGTCTCGACGACCGCACCTGGCCCGGCAAGGTCATCGACCGGGCCCCCCGCTGGTGCGCGGTGGACCTGCGTGACGGCAACCAGGCACTGATCGACCCGATGGACTCCCACCGCAAGCTCAAGATGTTCGAGCTGCTGGTGAAGATGGGCTACAAGGAGATCGAGGTAGGTTTCCCGGCCGCGTCGCAGACCGACTTCGACTTCGTCCGGCAGATCATCGAAGAGGACCGGATCCCCGACGACGTGGTGATCCAGGTCCTGACCCAGGCCCGGCCCGAGCTGATCGAGCGGACCTTCGAGTCGCTCGAGGGCGCGAAGACGGCCATCGTCCACCTCTACAACTCCACCTCCACGCTCCAGCGCCGGGTCGTCTTCGGCCAGGACCGCGAGGGCATCACCGCCATCGCCGTCGAGGGCGCCAAGCTCTGCAAGAAGCTGGCCGACGCCTCCGAGGTGGACGTCTACTTCCAATACTCACCGGAGTCCTTCACCGGCACCGAGCTGGAATACGCCGTGGAGGTCTGCGACGCCGTCAACGAGGTCTGGCAGCCCACCCCGGACCGCAAGGTCATCGTCAACCTGCCCGCCACCGTCGAGATGGCCACGCCGAACGTCTACGCCGACCAGATCGAGTGGATGCACCGCAATCTGGCCTACCGCGACTCGATCGTGCTCTCCCTGCACCCGCACAACGACCGGGGCACCGCCGTGGCCGCCGCCGAGCTGGGCTACATGGCCGGGGCCGACCGCATCGAGGGCTGCCTGTTCGGCAACGGCGAGCGCACCGGCAACGTATGCCTGGTCACCCTCGGCATGAACATGTTCTCGCAGGGCGTCGACCCGGAGGTCGACCTGTCCGACATCGACGAGATCCGCCGGATCACCGAATACTGCAACCAGCTGCCCGTCCACCCGCGTCACCCCTGGGGCGGCGAGCTGGTCTACACCGCCTTCTCCGGCTCCCACCAGGACGCGATCAAGAAGGGCTTCGAGCACCTGGAGCGCGACGCGGCCGCCGCCGGCGTCCCGGTGGACGAGTTCACCTGGGCCGTCCCCTACCTGCCGATCGACCCCAAGGACATCGGCCGCAGCTACGAGGCGGTCATCCGGGTCAACAGCCAGTCGGGCAAAGGCGGGGTCGCCTACATCATGAAGGCCGACCACCAGCTCGACCTGCCGCGCCGCCTGCAGATCGAGTTCTCCCGCGTCGTCCAGGCCCGCACCGACAGCCTCGGCGGCGAGGTGAGCCCGGCCCAGATGTTCGAGGTCTTCACCGACGAATACCTCCCGAACCCGGCCAGCCCGTGGGGGCGGCTGGGCCTGCTGGCCCACCGCACCGTCTCCAGGGGCGACGAGAAGGACGCCATCAGCGTCGACCTGCGCGTCGACGGTGAGATCCGCGAGGTCGAGGGGGTCGGCAACGGTCCCATCTCCGCCTTCTGCGACGCCCTGTCGTCGATCGGCATCCAGGTCCGCGTCCTCGACTACGCCGAGCACGCGCTGAGCGCGGGCACCGACGCCAAGGCCGCCTCCTACATCGAGTGCGAGATCGGCGGCGAGCCCCTGTGGGGCGTCGGCATCGACGCCAACACCACCACCGCGTCCCTGAAGGCCATCATCTCCGCCGTCAACCGCGCGACCCGCTAGGCACGGCAGGCGCGGTCCCGGCACGACCTGCCGGGCGAGGCGCTCGACAACCGCCCACAAGGCCGCACGTCGTCCATTCGACCGCGCCCTCCGCGTGACCCGCGGACGCGCGGTCGAGTCATGTCCGGACACGGCCGGCGGCCCCGTCGAGGAGCCCGGTCCGGCCCCGGCCCGCGGGGCGGTGGTCGGGCTCGGCGCGCCGGGGATCGTCACCCGGGTCACCCTCGACACCGTCCCGGCGTTCGACGTGCGGCAGGAGGTGTATGAGAACCTCCCGTGGGCGCGGCCGGAGGACCACTTCGAGGAGATCTTCTCCGCCGCCTACAGCGTGAGCCTGTTCACCGACTGGCGGGGTCCGCTGATCAACCAGGTGTGGCTGAAGCGGCGTGCCGACGCGGCCGGTCCCTGGGAGGCGGGGGCGCGGTGGCTGGGCGCGACGCCGGCGCGGGCCGATCTGCACCCCCTGCCGGGCATGCCGGCCGCCAACTGCACCCGGCAGATGGGCGTGCCGGGCCCGTGGCACGAGCGGCTGCCGCACTTCCGCCTGGACTTCACGCCCGGCAGCGGAGAGGAGCTCCAGTCCGGGTATCTGCTGCCCCGCCGCCACGCGCTCGCCGCGCTCGGGGCCCTGGACGGCGTCAGGGACCAGGTGGCCCCCGTCCTGCAGGTGTCGGAGATCCGCACCGTCGCGGCCGACGACCTGTGGATGAGTCCCTCCTACGGGGAGGAGACCGTCGCCGTCCACTTCACCTGGGAGAAGGACTGGCCGGCGGTGCGGCGGGTGCTCGCCGTGGTCGAGGAGCGGCTGGAGCCCTTCGACGCCCGGCCCCACTGGGGCAAGCTCTTCGTCATGCGCCCGGACCGCCTGCGCTCCCTCTACCGGCGGCTGCCGGACTTCCAGCGGCTGCTCGACGCCTATGACCCGGCCGGCAAGTTCCGCAACGCGTTCGTCGACGACCATGTCTTCGCCGGGGCCCGCTCCTGCTGAACGCGTGGACCCGGCGGTGGGGCTGCGGCGCCGTGTCGGTCACCGCCCCCGCGGGTAGGTAACCAGCGTTTCGGCCAGTTCATGCGGGTCCGGGCGGGGGAGAGCGCGGTGGGGCGTCCGGGCCGGCTCAGGTGGCGGATCGGGGGACGGACCCATGGGACATGATGTGCGCTCCGGACAGGGCGGGCCCGGCGGGGCGGCCGGTACGCCGAGGCGGCCGATGGCCTCGGACTACTCGGGCCCCGGAGTCGAGGCCGAGCTCACCGGGACCCTCGGCGGCGAGGCCGGCTACGGCACCCTCTACACGGCGCGCGCCGCTTCGACGGGCGGCAGGAGCGGGCGGGTGACGACGGACGACGGCCTCCTCGACCTGGAGATCAGGGTGCCGGAGCAGCTCGGCGGGCCCGGCGGCGCCCCCAACCCCGAGCAGCTCATGGCCGCGGCGTACGCGGCCTGCTTCCACAGCTCCCTCACACTCGTCGCCGGCCGGGCGGGGGTGGACGCCGCCGACGCCAGCGTCGAGGCGGCGGTGGAGCTGCGCAGGCGCGGAAGGCACGACGACTACGTGATCGGCGTCGATGTGACCGTCCACCTTCCGGAGGTGGACCCGGGCCTGGCCGGCCGCATCGCCGAGCAGGCGCACGAGCACTGCCCGTACTCCAGGGCGCTGCTGGGCAACGTCGAGGTCGGCCTGCACCTGGCCTGATCACCCGGGTCCCGGCAGGTCATAGCCCGGTCCGTGGCCGCGCCTCATATATTTTACAGATAAAACACCTTGTAAGCTTATGTGTATGGGGGACATGAACGCGGGGCCGGACGCGCGCGCACGGCGGCTGCCGCTGAAGGGGGTGTTCCGGCTCGGCCGGTACGGCGACATCTGGCACAAGCACGCGCTCAGCGCGGTCATCGCGCTGGCGGTCCCCGATCTGATCCTTCTGGCGCTGGGCCGCCTGGACCTGGCGGTCCACACCTCCGCCGGGGCGATGTGCGCCCTGTACGCGCACGGCCTGCCGTACGCGGCCCGGGCGCGCACCCTGCTCCGGGTGGCGCTGGGCATGATCGCGAGCGTGGGGGTGGCGCTCACCGCGGCCGGCCTCACCCGGTCCACCGCCGTCCTGGTCGTCGTGGCCGCGGTGCTGGCCGCCCTGCACAAGATGGTGTGCGACGCGGCCCGGATCGGCCCGCCCGGAAATGTGATCTTCACCTTCATGGCCGCGACGTGCGCCTTCATGCCCCAGCGGCTCGGCGAGGTGCCCTTCCACCTGGTGCTCGTGACGGCGGGCGCGGCCCTCGCCTGGCTGGTCTGCATGGCTCCCATGATCATCCGACCCGACGGCCCCCAGCGCATCGCCGTCGCCCGGGCCCTGGAGGCGGCCGCGAGGATCCCGCCACCGGCCGGCGCCGCGCCCCGGGCCGGTCAGGGCGTCGCCGTGTCCGGTGCCTGTGAGGACTCCGCGTCCGGGGCCGGTCAGGGCGTCGCCGTGTCCGGTGCCTGTGAGGACTCCGCGTCCCGGGCCCGTCACGACGCCGCCATGGCGGTGAACGCCGCCTGGCACACCCTCCTGCTCACGCCCGGAAGTCCGGGCCGTGCGGCTCTGGAGCGTCTCCTGGTGCGCGCGGAGGACTCGCTCGCCGCCGGGTCCGCCGTGGACGCCGACCGGCTCGCCTCCTGGGCCGCCGACCTGCGCCGGAACCGGCCGCTGCCCGAGACGGACCGCACCGGGGCCGGAGCCGCGGAGCCGGCGGGCACGGCGGTGGAACGGGCCGCACGGGGTGGCGGGCCGCGCCTCCTGCGGGCCCTCCACCCGGCCTCCCCGCTGTTCCCGATCGGGATGCGGGTCGCCGTCGGGTCCGCTCTCGCCGGGGCCGCGTCGCTGGCGGCCGGGGTCGGCCACCCCTACTGGGCGATCGTGACGGCCGCCTCCGTCTTCCAGGCCAACGCCGTGCTGTCCTGGCAGCGGGGGCTGCAACGCGCGCTCGGCAACGTCGCGGGCCTGCTGCTGTTCACGGCACTGCTGCCGGTCAGCCGGACCGGGCAGCTCGCGCTGGTGCTGCTGGCGCTGCTCCTGCAGTTCGGCACCGAAGCGTTGATCACCCGCAACTACTGGCTCGGCACCGTGTGCGTGACCCCGATGGCCCTGCTGCTGACCGAGTTCCCCGGACACCAGCCCGCCGGGCAGCTGATCGCCGACCGCTGGCTGGACACCTGCGTGGGCGTCGCGGCGGGACTGCTCGGCTGCCTGCTGGTGACCAACCGCCGCACCGCGGGCCGGATCGACGCCGCCCTGCGGCGCGTGAGCGCCGCCCGGACCGGGGCGGAACGCCTGTTGGAGTCCGGTTCTCCCGGACCGGGGGACCGGGCGCGGGCCCGTGGCCTGCTCGTCACCGCCCTGGTGGAACTGCGTGAGGCCACCGAGGTCGCCGCCGGAGAGTGGTGGCAGCGGGCGCTGCCGGAGGAGCGGATCGCCCGCGCCGAGCAGCGGGGACACCGCACGCTCGCACTGCTGGCCGGGCCCGTCCGGGATAGAGTCGGCTCCGGGCCGGTGAGCGGGTGAGGGAAGCAGGGGCGTGGAGGACATCGTCGCGCAGGTGATGGGCCAGTGGCAGCGCATCCACCCGGAGCTGGACATCGCGCCGATCGCCGTGATCGGCCGCCTCAACCGCTGCGTCCTCCTGCTCCAGCAGGCCACCGACGCGCCGCTGCGCGAGCACGGCCTGACCCGCGCCGAGTTCGACATCCTCGGCACCCTGAGACGGCTGGACCGCGAACTCACCCCCGGCCAGATCGCCAGGGAGACCTTCGCCTCCGGGGCCGCCGTCACCAAGCGGCTGCGGCTGCTGGAGGAGCACGGGCTGGTGACCCGCCGCCCCGACGACCGGGACCGCCGGGTCTCCCACCTCGCCCTCACCGAGCAGGGCCGCCTGCTCATCGACCGGCTGCTGCCCGAGCAGCTCGGCTATGAGAAGTCGCTGCTGGCGGCCCGCATCCTCAACGCCCACGTCACCGCAGGTGGTGTCGGTGTCCGCTACCAGGACGTGTGGGCTCACCAGCCGGCGCGAGTGAC